>CALMMI010000662.1 GCA_937868245.1 uncultured Ignavibacteria bacterium
TCAGGCTGATATATTGAATCAATCAATGGCTCAACAAGGTAAATCTAATGCGTATTTTCAATGGCTGGCAACTCAAAAAGAGCAAGCGACTATTGAAGATAATCGCAGTAAATATTACCGCGAGAATTGATAAAACCGATTCTTCTGTTTTTCAAAAAACCCGCGCCAAAAACGCGGGTTTTTTTATAGAGTGGGGAGAAGCTGATGGCTAATAGTATTTGTAGGTCTATTTGTTTACAATTCCTAACAGTTGCAAAACAATGTAATGAAATTAAAAATAAAATCATTATGGCTGTAATTCTGAAGGGGTCTTCGACTGAAGAATCTCCGTTTGTTTGCTGAAATTTACAGGGCTAATGCGCTAACTGAAGTTCTTCGCTGTACTGTAAATGACATCATGTATTTAGCAAGTAGAAAATTGTCCTGTCATGCTGAACTTGATTCAGCATCTCAGCTAGAACGGCAAAAGTGCACGTCCGAATCAGCACTACCAGACAGCAACGGAGATCCTGAATCGAGTTCAGGATGACAAGCATAAACATTTCCCCCTATGTAACTGAATGTGTTACAGCCGGCTTTGCGGCTGTAATGAAAAGAATGACGAACAATTTTATAGATATAATTTACCGTACATAGTTATAGTTACCAACAGAAACCAATGAAGTTTTCTACGCAAGAATTATTCGATCTTACAACTACCAACGGTGGATGTTTCGCAGTAAACAATCTACACGAAGCAGAGTTATTCTGTAAGAAACTTGCAACCTCACACTATGAGAACTTTCCGGTAGGCTCACTTCTAATTCCAAAGAAATTCCGTAAACATTTTTTTAGTGTGTATGCATTCAGTAGAATTGCAGATGATCTGGCAGATGAATTGATTGCTTTGGGAAAAGAATCGCAACTCGATACTATCAACAGCTTTGAGAAACTTCTTTTTGAGAAAAAATTTCTAAATTCCCCTACGGGTAATCCGGTCTTTGTTGCTCTTCATCAAACTATGAACGACTGCAATATTCCACCGGAGGTGCTTGCCCGGTTACTGATAGCTTTCCGAATGGATATTGATTTCAAACGTCCGGTAACCATGCAGGATAATTTGGATTATTGTCATTATTCAGCTAATCCGGTTGGAGAATTGGTTTTAAGAATTTTCGGATTATGGAATCAAACTACCGCCCCTTATTCCGATTCAATATGCACAGGCTTGCAATTAGCTAATTTTTGGCAGGATATTTCGCGAGATTTTGAAAAAGGAAGGATATATATTCCATCACAAATTATGGAACACATCCCCCTGTCAGTAAAAGATAATTTGCAGGTTGAAGAAAATATCGGTATTTTTCCCGCAACCCTTCAATATTTATGTGAAATGACAGAAGAGCATTTTACTTCAGGCAAAACGTTAATCGGGTTTCTACCGTATTTTCGGTTACGGCTAGAAATTGCCCTTACAATTGAAGGTGGTCGGGCAATTCTTCGCAAAACTAAACGTCTCGGCAGTACAATTTTATTTCAGCGTCCCTCAATTACCGGTTTCGATTTGCTGATTATTTTCGTGAACGCACTCTTTCGTCATTCGATTTTCTGGAGAAAGTATGGAAAATAACATACTCGTTGAATACGACCTACAAGAGTCCGCGCCTACACCAGCGCGCACGAGTTTTTATTATTCCTTTAGCTTCCTGCCCAAAGATGAGCGTGATGCCATCAATACAGTCTATTCCTTTTGCCGTCAGATTGATGATATTGTGGATGAAATGCCCTCGCGCAATGCTGATATTATCCTCAAAAAACGCGAACGTCTTGCATGGTGGAGAGCCGAAATCGAGAAATGCTATGATGGAACTTCGGTAAGTCCCCTTCTGATTCCTCTTGCAGGAGTAGTACGGCGCTTCACAATTCCAAAACAGTATTTTTTGATGCTTATTGACGGTTGTGAAAAAGACCTGCTACAATACCGCTATGAGACCTTTGAAGAACTGAAAGAATATTGCTATAGCGTAGCTAGTGTAGTAGGATTGATGTGTATAGAAATCTTCGGGTATAAATACGAAGAGACCAAAGAATATGCGATAAATCTTGGCTATGCCTTGCAGCTTACCAATATCCTGCGGGATGTAAAAACGGATAAGGATCGCGGTTTTATCTATTTGCCCAAGGAAGATTTGGAGAGATTCCGTTATACTGAAGAAGACTTATTCAACGAGAAATACAACGAAAATTTTAATGAACTGATGAGATTCGAGGCACGGCGGGTTCGGGAATATTATCACAAGGCACGGACGGCTTTGCGTCCCGATGAGAGAGTTACAATGTTCGCGGCTGAGATAATGGATGCTATCTATTACCGTCTTTTGGAAAAAATTGAACTTAATGATTTTAACATTTTCAAAAAGAGAATCAAGGTTTCTACCGCCCATAAATTTATGATTGCGATAAAGCACTGGCTTTCAACCCGGATTTTTGTTGGTAGGATAAAGAAATAGTTTCTCTAAAACTACAAAAGGAACAAAAGTGCACATTGGTTCTTTGTGCACTTTTGTTCCTTTTGTAGTAGAATCTCAGATAAACACCCGCGGCACACGGGCTGAAATTGCGGTAAGCACCTCATACGGTATCGTTCCGCATTTTTCTGCTAATTGATTAGCGGTAATTACCTCATTCCCCTGCCGACCGATTAATATCACTTCATCGCCACATTCTAAATTATCGTCACCAATATCCACCATACACTCATCCATACAAATTGTACCGACTATGTTATACCTTTTCCCTCGAATTAAGCATTCAGCTCTGCCTGTGAGACAGCGGAAATAACCATCGCCATATCCAATCGGGATTGTTGCAATTGTAGTCTCCTTAGTGGTGTAGTATCTACGTCCGTAACTTACCGGAGTGCCTGAAGGAACCCGGCGAAGTGAGATAATTGAACTTTTTAGAGTTAACGTAGGTTTAAGGTGCAATTGATGAGCCATTTCTTCTGTTGCTCCGCACCCGTGCAAGGAAAGACCGGGACGGATTAGATTAAACCGGGCAGCAGGGAGATGAGCAATTGCGGCAGTATTTGAAGCATGCACATACTGGAATTCGCAACAATTAGCTCTTAAATTGTCAAGCACTTGGTTAAAAGACTTCAACTGAATTTCAGCAAATGTAGTATCTGTTTCATCTGATGTAGCAAAGTGAGTGCAAATCCCTGTCCACTCAATATTTGAAAGATCTTTTACATCCTCCATAAATTGCAAGGCATCATTAGGCAGAATACCGTCACGGCTCATTCCTGTATCGATATACAAATGTAATTTTGCTATTCCTCCCAGTTTCGTCGCTTCATCTGATATTCTTCTCACCGTATCTAACGAGCAAGCAATCGCATGAAAATTATATTCAATAAAGTGTGATAAATCACTTGTTTCTGGCGGAGTCATTACTATAACAGGAGTAAGGATACCGGCTTCACGCAATACAATTCCTTCGGATGCAAAAGCTACACCCAAAAATTCTGCACCCTCTTCGGATAGAATTCTTGAACATTCAATTATGCCGTGTCCATAGGCATTTGCCTTTACCATTGGCATGATTGCTGAATTTGGAGCAAAAGAGCGGAGTAACCGGAAATTTTGACGGAGAGAAAGGGTATTAATTTCGGCAATAGTAGAACGCATTCAGTCTCAGATCGAAATAAAACAAATTTTATGAATCTTAAGGGGAAGCAAATATACTTTAAGTCATGTCGGTTATAACAACTGACATGACAATAATTTTAGAATCTAGGGGGTAGGTAACTACTTACAAATGATTATCATGTCCTAACGAGCGCAGTGCTGCAACTGCCTGGCGGACATTCTGTGCTTTGTCCTTCGGACATACTAATATGGCATCATCGGTTGCCACAACCACTATATCATCAACACCGATAAGGGCAATCACCTGTTTACCCGAAGTATTGATAATAGTTGAATTTCGAGTATCAATCAAAACATTTTTCCCGTTAAGGACATTCCCATTATCATCAAGCGGCTGCATTCTGTCGAGAGAATCCCACGAGCCAACATCATCCCACAGGAAACCTGCCCTAATAACCGCTACATTTCCGGCTTTCTCCATTATTCCATAATCAATTGATATATCAGGGAATTGCTCAAATATTGGTTTTGCTTCAGGAATCGCACCATCAGCAACGGTTTTAGTTTTGTTGTGGATTGCATTTTTCAAACCTTCCAGTTTATCACCAACAGAGGGAAGGTTTTCGTGGATACTTTTCAAGAATGTATCAATCCTCCAGAAGAACATACCTGAATTCCAGAGAAAATTACCGGAATTCAAAAAATGCAAAGCTGTTTCCCTGTTGGGTTTTTCTCGAAACGAAACTGCGGGCCAGATTGAATTTGCTTCGGAATTAGAAGTGTTAGTTTCAATGTACCCATATCCTGTTTCAGGGCGAACCGGAGGGATTCCAATTGTTACCAGGTCGGCATTGCTCTCTGCATACTGCAATGCTTTGTCAACGGTTTGGATAAACTGACTTGAAGTAGAAATATAATGATCGGCGGTAAGAACTGCCATCGAAATTTCTGAAGCAGGAACCTGATATTTTTCTTCAAGGAACACAGCGGCAAACGCCAAACATGGAGCAGTATTACGTTTAAACGGCTCCGCTACCACATTTTCAGGAGGCAGATTAGGGAGTGCTTCCCTAATCGGGTTCTGAAGGATTTCACTTGTAAATATATAAATATGTTCAGGAGGAATCAAGGGTGCAATACGGTCTATTGCTTCCTCAATCATCATCTTATCCGATGTTAGCGCAAGTAATTGTTTTGGTCGGTTTTTCCGGCTGAGGGGCCAGAAACGTTCACCTGAACCTCCGGCCATAATAACGGCAGTACGTATCATAATTTTTTTAGTTTTAAACAGCAGCTCTCTGCGGTGGTACTCTCAAATACTCTTCAGATTTACCACGTGGAATCGACAGGGTTTTCCAATTCTCCCCTGTTAAATATTTGGCAAGGAAAATAATTTGCCCGACATGTGAACCATAATGATATACTTGCCTTTCTATGGCTTGGATAACCGTGTGAGGCTCAGTACGTATTGTAGTTGTACGAAGTAAATCATCCGGAGTTAGAGAAGTAAGCGTATCGAATAACTGTTTCCAGCCACGTTCCCAATACTCTAAAATTTCCTGCGAAGTATTAAAAGAGCTTATGAATTCAGAATCACGGTTCCTAGTTGGCTTTTCGCCGTCGGTAGTAAATATATCCGACCAACGTGAAATCATATTTCCTGCAAGATGTTTTATAATAATTTCAATCGAATTTGATTCTCCTCCATCAATCGAAACCTTAAACTGCTCATCGGACAGTTGGGCAACAGCTTTGTCGGCAAGTGCCTTCATTGCTTTAAAATTCCTAATATTCACATCAAGATAATGATTTGCAAGTTGCAAGTTGCTATCCATATATTCACCAAGAAGTAAGTTTTGAAAATCCTAAACAATTCATTTCCAATAATTTTTCGGCAATTTGCACAGCGTTTGTAGCTGCACCTTTACGCAGATTATCCGATACTACCCACAGATATGCTCCGTTTTCAACCGAATCATCCATTCGTATCCTTCCGATAAATACTTCGTCCTTGCCTCCTGATTGAAGCGGAGTAGGATATTCATGCTCTAAGGGGTTATCTTGAATAATGACCCCATCAAACTGACTAAGTACTTCACGAATTCTTTCGATAGTCATCGGTTTTTCGGTTTCAATATTAACCGATTCACCATGCCCGCCAAGTACAGGAACGCGTACGCAGGTAACAGCTACCCGTAAATCGGGTAATTCCAATATTCTTCTTGTTTCCCTGCGCACTTTGATTTCTTCCTCGGAAAAGCCGGAATCATCGATAAACGAATGGAAAACTGCATTGTATGCAATCAAATGAGGGGAAATCCTGCTAACAGGTTCACGGTTTTCAATTTCTGCGGTAAGATGATCAACGCCCTTTTGCCCTGCCCCGCTTACAGATTGGTACGTTGAAACCACAACCCGTTTCAAAACAAATGCCTCGTCAATCGGCTTGAGTGCCATTACAAGTTGAATTGTAGAGCAATTGGGGTTTGCAATGATTCCATGATGATTTGTTAATGTATGTGGATTTACTTCCGGTACAACGAGCGGTACATCAGGGTGCATTCGCCATGCACTTGAATTATCTATGACCACGCACCCGCTTGCTGCTGCCGATGGAGCAAATTCCTTGCTGGCAGCACCTCCGGCAGAAAACAAAGCAATGTCAACCCCATGAAATGAATCATGGGTAAGTTCTTCAACAGTATAGACATTCCCCTTCCATTCAATTTCAGTTCCGACTGAACGTTTAGATGCAAGCAATTTTAGATTACCCACAGGAAAGTTATGTTCTTCAAGAATGGCAAGCATTGTACGCCCAACCAACCCGGTAGCACCGGCAACAGCAATAGTAGGAAGTTTTTCGTTCATTAGTAGATATTATTCAGGATTTTCAGGAGTCTTTTCAAGTTCAATCGAAGCAGAATTTACACAATACCGTAAGCCTGTAGGTTTTGGTCCATCGTCAAAAACATGACCTAAATGTGCCCCACAGTTTTTACATACAATTTCGGTTCGTATCATTCCCCAACTTTTATCGGTTATGTTATCAATTGCTTCGGGATTGGAAGAAGCATAAAACGAGGGCCAGCCGCAACCGGAATCAAATTTTTCCTCAGATGTAAACAGTTCCTCACCGCAACATACGCATCTGTACACACCATTTACGTCGGTATTCCAATACTTACCTGTAAAGGCAGGTTCTGTTCCTTTTTCTCGTGTTACACGGTATTGTTCGTCCGTTAATTGCTTGCGCCACTCTTCTTCAGTTTTTTGGATGTATGGCATAGTTTTATTTATAATATTGCAAATTACTTACTTACTTCCGAAGCATGAAAATACGGTGGTGTACCCGAATGTACATGCCCTAATACATCAACTGCTCTTCCGTTTTTTAGCTCACCAAGAGCATCTCCG
>CALMMI010000663.1 GCA_937868245.1 uncultured Ignavibacteria bacterium
TCACACTGAGCCCGTTGAAGTGTACAAATACTTGCCAAATTATGAATATAGTAAAGTATTTATTTTTAGACTTTCATCGCTTTCAGTCAAGAAAAATCGTTTACCCCACCCTCCTCATCCTGGCAATAAAAAACCCGTCAGTTCCATGCATATTTGGTAGCAAGGTCATCATACAATCATCTTTTTCCATTCCTTCTATCGTAATTCCAAATTGACATAGTGCAACATCAAGCGGCTCCAGAACAAAATTATCATTCTCCATCAGGAATCTATTTATCACATCTTCATTTTCCTGGGGCATCATCGAACATGTTGCATACACAAGCACTCCCCCTTCGCGAACATACCTTGACTTTTCTACAAGAATCTCGAATTGCTTTCTTGCCAATTTAGCTACAAGCGAAGCCGTAAGCCGCCACTTTACCATCGGCATTCTCCGTGCAGTTCCCATTCCTGAACACGGTGCATCTACAAGTACGGCATCACATCTTCCGATAAATTTTTCCAGTGTTTTATCATTTTTGGGTGAGAGAATCATTGTTGAAATTGAACGGAAACCTGCTCGTTTTGCCCTAAAATCCAATTCACGTAATCGCCTGAATTCAATATCAGTACTGATTATCGTTCCCGAATCGTTCTGCATTGCTGCTATATGGAGAGACTTGCCGCCCGCTCCTGCACATGCATCCAGTACAAGCCAATCTTCTTCCGGAGCAAGAGCATATCCGATTATTTGGCTGCCAATATCCTGCACTTCGATTGCACCGGACTTAAACAATTCCACCTGGGATAATTGATCACGTCCGTCCAAAACAATTCCATCCGGCGACAATTTACTAGGTTTGGCAGCAATCGACAACTTTGCCAATTCCTCTAAAGCTCTCTCCCGTGATATTGCGCGAGAATTGACACGCAAACACACAGGCGCACTTTTTAGCAAGCTCAAGGCAATTGGCTTTACATCCCGGTTATGCCATGATTCTGCAATCCACTCGGGCAAGCACCAATATGTATATGAATTCTCGGATGCAATTTTTTCAAAAGATTCTTCGGTTACTCTAACCCACTCTTGCGCTTCTTCAGAATTATATTCCAACCGAGCAATCAATGTTTCTTTGCATAAATGCTCAATTGAAAACGCTTCATCTGTCTTTACAAAAGAACGGTTCAATAATTGAGTCGGTGCATAAGCCCCCACTCTCTCTCCGAGCAAACATCCTGCTAAAATTATCTTGATTTCCTTTTCTAAAGGAATGTGTTCTTTTCCTGGCTCAACTGAATAATCAGAAGCAGTGTGGAGTGCAATCGAATGCATCCTCAACGTAGCAAACACTGTTTCAGATATAAACTTACGTTCCTTACTCCCAATATATTTGTGTGAACGGAAAAACTCCGAAGCGATGGCATCTGCCGGTTGAGGAGACTTCCAAATAATACGGTAGAGTTCGGCAGCATGACCGACAAGTGACGGAAACAGCATAGAAATAATAATAGTAGTAAAGAAGGGCTTGCGAACCTTTTTCGCTCTTTAGCGACTTCTGCGTTAAAGAAACAACCGTACTCTCTCGGCATCCTCGGGAGTATCCACAGCAATCAATTCACATTCGGTTTCAACACATTGAAATACCGCACCGTCTGTAAATAATCTAAGCTGTTCAAGGGATTCAGCAATTTCCAAAGCTGATTGCGGCAATTCTACAAATCTTTGCAGTACATGCGGTCGGTACGCATATAAACCAATATGCTTCCAGTATTGATAATGATAAAGCCACATTTCGGGGTCAATTCCTCTGTAATGAGGAATAGTGCTTCGTGAAAAATACAACGCTGTAAAATCATTGCGAAGGGCAACCTTTACAATTGTAGGATTGAACAATTCCTCGTTGGAAGTAATTTTTTTTATAGGTGTGGCAACATCGGCGGAAGAGTTTTCGATTGCCAGTACTAGCTCGTCAATCAACTTACTTTGAAGAAGAGGCTCATCACCTTGAATATTCAATATTGCATCGGCAGAAATATTGAGAGCCTGATACGCCGCCGATACTCTGTCTGTTCCTGTCGGCAAATCAGGTGATGTTATGATATATTCCGCACCGATATTTTCACAATGTGCTGCAATTCGTTCATCATCGGTTGCTACAATCACTCTATTGAGCGTTGTAGCCGCCATAGCAGCTTCCCAAACACGCTGAACGAGTGTTTTACCATTTAAGTCAATTAAAGGCTTCCCTGGGAAGCGTACTGAGCCAAATCGTGCCGGAATAATAGCAACTGCACGAAGATTTTTAGATGGAGGCATTTTTTTAAAAGGATTTATTCATCAAATACAAAAACAGGTTCATGATAATACCGCACCTTTCGTGTCACAATTTTATCGGTCAGCCATTTATCAAGCCATTTGTTTTTTTCTTCGAGTGATTGGGAATTGTTGAGTAAATCCAACGGTATGTTTACATTCAGGGCACGTCCGGGAATTATATGGCGTGTGATACCCGCAGGTAATTTTGTGGAGCTGAGTGCAATATCACGAATTTCCCGCGGTGTGAATTGAGGAAACACCATAACGGATGAATGTTCGTGCTGGGCAGCAATCAACTGCTCCAAATCTGCTTGAGCCAGCCGGTATATTTCGCCATACTGTTCATACGTTTTTACAATTTTAGTGAGAGCTTCTATTTGTGTAAAAAAATCACCCTGAACCTTTACACCCAAAACAGTATTTGGAGAGGAATAAATGTAACCTGCAATTTCCCGCATGAGGACAGCATTTTGTGCTTCGTGAAGCGAAAGTTTGATAAGAGAAATACGTTCAAGTGAACCAATTGTATCGATTATATTCATATTTGTTACATTTGGCAATACGTGATTCCATGCCTCAACCGAAATTCCGCCTTCTCCGTATTCCACAACCTGCACAAGAATATCCGGAATTTTTAATTCTCTAAGCGCAGTAGTACGTGTTGCTCCGTCGAGAACCACATAATGTGTGCCGTCGTTCGATTTTATTTTGCCTACTATCGGAGGATTCTTGAGATACTCGAGTTGAACAAGATAATTTTTAAGACGATTTACCCTGTTAAAATCCGTTTCTTCGTGCAATAAAGCGTTATCCGAGGGTATAATTTGAAGGCGTAGAGAATTCAGTTCCATACCAAAATAATAGTAAAAGTGAGAAGTTACTTGGAAAAGTCGTCAAACGTGAATAGTTTTGCGTTTTATTTTCGTGCAAAATTAACAAAGACAAGTATTGTAACAACCT
>CALMMI010000664.1 GCA_937868245.1 uncultured Ignavibacteria bacterium
AAAGCAATTTATTTATTGCTTGGGCTTATTTGAATTTATTTATTCTTTAGAATAATTTTCATTTTAAAAATTGAAAATTATCAAAGCATATTTATTTCTTTTAAACTCAGTTCATACTTGCAAACACAACCACAATAGTTTTATAACTATTGCATACAGACCCTTTTTCTCATATTTACACAACAACCCTTATTTGAAAGGATATTACGAATGAATACACAATATACTACTACTCAAAACGGCGACGTTACTATAAGCTATATTTCCGTCAATGCCCATATAGGGGGCATTCCCATTATTATTATTCCGGGTGCGGTTAACTCGGCTGATGAAGTATATAGCGCAATGCAAGGACATTTGGATGGATATCATATTATCATCAGTTTGCGTGGTCGAGGGGAAAGTTCTTCTCCTGAAACAGGATACTCACTCTCCGACCAAGCTTCTGATATAAATGCAGTTATCGAGAATGAAAACTTACAATCAGTCGTAATTTTCGGACACTCTATCGGCTCTACTATCGGCATTAAAGCGGCAAGCATTATTCCTGAAAAGGTAAAAGGATTTTTGATGGGGGATTTCCCGCCATTTTATCCACCATATAGTGAGCAATGGGCTGAACATGTGATGTCATTCGGAGATGATATTGATATTACAGAAACCGCTGTCTTCGGAATTGCAAAGGATGCAGAATATACTGATGTATCGAAAGAACTTAACGAACTGCAATGTAATGTCCTTGCAATCAGAGCAAGTGGAGAAAACACCCTGCTTCGACAGGAAGACGCAGATAAGCTTAAAGAAATTTGTCCCAATTGTGAAGTGACGGTTTTGGAGGAAAGCGGACATGAATTAATGAGTGACAACCCAAAAGGACTTGCGGCGATTTTTAAGGAATATATGTATAAGATTTCTTTATCGCAATTTAATTTTCTTTAGTCATTCAGGTTCATTTATAATAATCCAAAACTAAGTTAGGTAATTGAATTAATTTACTGGTAGTTTCTATTAAAAGGTAAGTATTTCTAAAAGTTGATTCCCTGAAAGTATTTTTATGTATTGAACATCCGCCCTGTCATGCTGAACTCGTTTCAGCATCTCCGCGTGCACGTCGAAACAGCACGACCAGACAGCAACGGAGATCCTGAATCAAGTTCAGGATGACAGCGTGTAAAAACTTCACAGTTACAGTTGTAGTGTCCAAATACTGACCAATTTAACAAGTTACGAATGCATCAATTAATTCATTTCCTAACTTTAATATCCACTTAACAATATTCCCAATACATGAAAAATAATACCACTTATTACTTGAAAGTACATTTATGTTTGATTTATATGATGACAACGACGACGATGCTCATGAGGAGCAAGCGACGAAGAAATTAAAACTATCCCTTATTCCAAAAATTGCACAATTATTTCAAGGACATCACGGTAAAATCGTGCTGGCTCTCGGTTTTGCTTTCGCATCCACACTGTTTCTTGTTGGATTGCCGCTATTATTCAGAAGGATAATTGACGACGGAATTGCCAAAAGCAATGCTACTTTAACGCTCTATCTTGCATTAGGTTACCTTGTAATGACGGTTCTCTACCGCACATTCGAGTATTTGCAAACTGTGCTTGTTGGTTCAATGGGAATTTCAATTGTCAATTCCCTCAAAATGAAACTCTTAAAGCACACGCTTACGCTGTCAATCCGCTTTTTTGACAAAACGGAAACTGGTAAGCTTATTTCGAGAATTGAATCCGATTCCCAGCGTATGTTCATGCTGTTTTCGAGTGTAGGGCTTCAGTTATTCAGTTCTTCGCTAATTATCCTCTTCTCATTTGCCGTCATGTTTACAGTGAATGTGGAGTTTACATTATATGTTCTCTGCTGCGCTCCCCTTTTCCTCGGCAGTGCAATTATAGTATTTAGCAGAATGCGCCCGATGTTTCGGAAGGATCGGGAAATCTATTCACAGATAACAGGTTTTGCAGGTGAGCATATCTCGGCTATTCCCTTGCTTCGCAATCTGAAAAGCATTGAATGGTCACGGAATAAATTCCTTGCCTTGAACCGTGAAAAAACGAAGTTTTCATTCAAAGTGGAAGCAATCGAAGCATCGTTTTGGGGCGTAATGTTCCTGACTCCGATGATAGCAACAACCATTATATTCTATTTAGGTTCTAATCAGATTGCTTCCGGTGTGATGACTATCGGAACATTACTTCTGTTTTATCAATACATTACAGGAATAATGATGCCGTTGATTACGATTTCGGAGCAAATCAGCGAAGTGCAGAAAGCGTTTGCATCATCCGAACGGATATTTGATTTACTAGCTACTCAACCCGAAGTAAAAAATCCGGTTATTCCTGCTACCGTTCCCGAATTTTCAGATTGCATCAAGTTTGAGAATGTGACGTTCGGGTATAGTGATTCCCCTATCCTCAAGAATGTATCCTTCGATATTAAGAAAGGAACTTCTGTGGCAATAGTGGGTGCAACAGGTGCCGGAAAAACGACGATTACACTCTTTCCCTACACGACGCTCTTCCGATCTATCGGAAGAGCGTCGTGTA
>CALMMI010000665.1 GCA_937868245.1 uncultured Ignavibacteria bacterium
AATATTACGGACCATTTCGCTCAAACGGAATGTCGCGAGAGATTGCAGAGACGATTCAACGGAATTTTACACTACGGATGTGCGGTGATACACTATCACCCGATGCAAGCACCACCCCGTGTTTCTATCACCAAATTAAAAGGTGCGGAGCACCGTGTGCAGGCTTTGAATCAAAAGAAGAGTATTGGAACGAGGTAGAAAGAGTCCGTAGGTTTCTGAGCGGTTTTTCCGACGGAATTGTTGCCCACCTTGAAGAAGAAATGGCAGAAGCTGCGGAAAGATTGGATTTTGAACATGCTATTTTCCTTAGAAACCGTATTACAGAGCTAAAACGTTTGTTCGAGAGACAGCAAAAGGTTTCTACATCGGTAACGGCTAACAACGTAATATTAGTATTGCCTATGCAAGAGCGGGATAAAACCTTGGAAGTGTTTTTTATCCGGCGCGGGAAATTGCATTTTCAAACCGAGATTGGACGGAAAGCCCCGCTTACACATCTGGAGCAGATGATTGAAAAGACATATTTCCTTGAAAACGAGGTTGAATCTATTGAATTATCCCGTGAGGAAGTGGATGAAATTCAGATTGTTACATCGTGGATGTATCGCAATCGTGAAAGAGCTACCTGTATTTATATTGAGCAAAAAAGCTCCACTGAACTGATTGGTGAATTGAGAGAAGCTGTTCGACGTGTGTCAGCTCCAAAGGAGGAAATTGTTGTTATTATCGATGAAGTATAGTGATATTTCAGGTAAGTAAATCAATATGGAATTTATTGTGAATTTATAGTATTATTTTTTATTTAATAACTATTGAATGCGAAATAACAGTGCTGTCAGGTTGTAGAAAATTCACTGTATATGTTCCTGTATCGGTTGCAATAAAATTATACGTATGATTTATAGTTTTGAGAACCTGAGTACACAAACAACCTTCATATTTAGCTATTACCTTCAGTACTTTAACCTTTCCGTTATTTGTTTCCTCAATCGAACGGAACTCACCGCATCCATTTATACATTGAAAATAAATATTAACCGGAATATTCTGATTTTTAATTCCAATTTCGGGTATTGAAACGTTTTCAATTTTTGCCTGAACGTAACTTATACAATTGTCTCCGCTACCGTTTGATGTGCAACTCGTAGTAAAAATCGACAAGAAGAAAGAAACTACTACGAGTAATTTATTCATACTATTTATTTGTCTTTTACTACGAATACTCATACAGATATTCTTTCTTGTTGTATTTATCAATAGAAGTAATTTAACTGATGTTACGCAGCAATAAGTTTATTGCATTTTTCCCATGTCAAGGCAGGTGCTACACCTGCCTTCAACAAGAATACCTTTTTACGGCTATGTACATGTAAGTTTATTTTAAAAACACAGTTAAGCGTTTTTATTGGCAAGTAATAGAAGTCAGGTGTAGCACCTGACTGGACTTTTTCTAGTATTCTTATTCTAAATTACTACTGTAAGGAGTAATTGGAATAATCCTGTGTAACATCAGTAAATATACTATTTTCTCTCAAATTTCAACGTATCAATATCTCAACTATTTTACAACTTAAAATGCCCTCAGATTAT
Source organism: uncultured Ignavibacteria bacterium (assembly GCA_937868245.1). GTDB lineage: Bacteria > Bacteroidota > Ignavibacteria > Kapaibacteriales > UBA961 > JADJXV01. The sequence continues at coordinate 1,591 of CALMMI010000665.1, forward strand.
ACGTAAAACTCAGCATTACATATCTCTGTAAAACATTTGTTTGTACATCTTCGATGTACCCACTCCCTACATTTCTATTTATAGAGTTGTTTTGGTTTAAAAGGTCGAATACCGAGAGTTTCAATTCCCCTCTACCGTCGAACAGGCGTTTCCCTACCCCAAGATTAAGAAGAGGAATCCCCTTATTATATTCACTGCTGGAAAGCCCTGTTGTAAGTGAATAGCTAAAATCCCCCGATAAAGCCCACCCATCGATCCATGCCGATGTATCGTGCGAAATCAACGATGTCCTCGCTGTAATTGTATGAATATAATAATTGCTGTTCAAGTCCTGCCTAACTGAATTGCTGACTGTATTATAGGCAGTTCTGGCAGAAAGGGAGAAATCGGTATATTCACTGATATTACTGCTTACCCCAATTGCAGGTGTAACTATTACCGTATTGGCAATATTTTCAATATCGTTAATCAGCCCTAAATCATGGGTGTAATTTACCCCCACGTTGGTATTAAGATTTAGTTTCAGACCTGATAGAGGCTCAACAGGTGTACTGTACATAAAGAACGTGTTTGCATTCCAATATCCGTTCACATTAACCGGACGGGAGAACTGAGCACCTGTACCCAAAGCAACCGGGGTGCCTGTAAAAGGGTTCTGAAAGACAGTATCACGACTTGCAATAAACGTAGAGGTGATAATCCTACTTTGGGTAAAATTCAGATTTACCATCGTGAAAAATGCACTTGCCGACATAAGGTTGAACGTGCCATAATTTGCATAGATTGTATGAGTGTATTCTTGGTCAAGCGCAGGGTTACCTATGGAAATTCTCAGTGGGTCAGTATTATCTACAACATTTTGTAATTGGCTTATTGATGGCTGATTGGTGGATGTACGGTAATTAAACCTGAAATTACTTACCGGTGAAGGTCTTACACTAACAGAAACAGAAGGAAGCACATTGGTGAACGTACGTTCATTTCCAAACTCAGTTGGATATGTCTGGTTTACTTTTAGGTTTGCCATTTGATAATCTGCTCCAAGATTAAATGTCCATGTTCCTACTGCCCCACCCATCATATTCCTCATTCTTTCATTACCCCCCCGACCGCCGCCGGAGCCAAACATCGTAGTCGTACTTACACCACCTGCGTGTTGTTTATGAGAAGTATCCGCCTCGGGGACAATTGAAAAGCGGTAACTGATTCCCGGACGATGGGTTGTGTAATCACTTGTTGAAATATTTGAAAGGTTTTTATTAAGCAGTGGTACGGTTTGCATACTTGTATCTTCACTATATGTTTTACGGTCGGACGTGCTATGCGTTATGTTACCGTTATAGCTTAGTTGAAGCTGATGGTTTTTTGCAAATTGCTCCGTATAATTCATATTACCACCATAACTTTGCTCTTTGCTTACGGAGGGAATCGTCTGACGTAATGTGTTATTTATTGTATCCCCTTCGAAGAAATAAGTATTTTCAGATATATTATTTTGGTCGCTGCTATTATCTCTGGTATTAAACTTTGCCCCAACAGAAAGTGTTCGCCCCTCTGTAGGGAAACGTAAACGATATAGCACATCGCTGCCTATATTATATCCATTTGAATTATTTGTATTATTCGTTAATGATGTATTGACAGGTATTGTATTGGCAGATGTATTAGTAGAACCTAAGGCTGTACGGTCATTTGTCTGCAATGTCATTCTAGGTGTAATCAAAATAGAATTCATCGAATCAATAGCAATATCTGCACGCATATTTATTCTATGATTGAGGTTTTTTGATGTGCCGGATGTTATCTGGTTGCTGAGCTGGGTAAGAGTATCAGAAATAAAACTCTGCCGATTTACTTTTTGAAGTGCGTCGTTATCTGAATAATTCACAAAATAGCTGCCCGTTATATCTACGCCCTTACCCCATTGGTCACTATAATTTACACCCAATCCGTGCGAAGCTGTAACTCCGTCACTCTGATTAACTAAAAAATCACCGATACCCCCTCCCCCGCTAAACATTCTACCACCACGACCTCCGCCTAAATTACCACCGAATGTTTTCATATTTGTACTCATCATCTTTCCCATCATTCCTCCACCGCCTGTTGCTCCGAGAATATCGTCAATCGAAAAATTCTGCTGGTTGATATTATTAGAGAGTCCGAGAATGGAAATACGTCGGTCGCCACCAAATATATTAAGATTTCCTCCGGCAGTGTAACGGTCTTGATCTCCATAGCCGGCATAAATTTTACCAAATTGCCCGTTTCGGTGATCTTGTTTGGTGATGATATTGAGCGTTTTATTCCGTTCGCCGTCATCGAATCGTGTAAACTGAGATTGATCGCTCATTTGATCATACACCTGAACACGGTCTATAACCTCGGAAGGCAAATTTTTCATCGCCGCTGTAGGGTCATTACCAAAAAACGGCTTCCCATCCACCAGAATCTTCTTTACCTGCTCGCCTTGTGCTTTTACCTGTCCGTTTTCTACTTCAAGTCCGGGGAGTTTACGTATAAGGTCTTCAGCTGCTGCATTTTTATCTGTTTTGAACTGGCTTGCATTATAATCAATTGTATCACCTTTCATTTCTACCCTTAATGCACGGGCAGTAACTTCTACTTCGTCGGTAGTTACACTTGAACTTTTCAAGCGTAACGTTCCAAGCCGAATCGTGTCATTGTTCTTAGTTTGAATTCGTTTATTGAATGGAATATACCCAATAGATCGAGCTTGAAAATTCCATTCGCCCTCTGCAACATCAATTATCGTGAAATGCCCTTTGGAGTCGCAACGTGCTCCTGTGATAGTTTTACCGGATAGATTATTTATGACTACTGTTGCACCGATAAGAGGAGAATTTGAACTGTCGGAAACTGTACCGGTGATTACAGCAGTGCCCCGCTGTGCAAAAACGGAAGTGATGCTAAATAAAAGTAAACAAATGGAGAGAGGAAGGAATTTCATACGTCAAACTAAATAATGAAGTGATGGATTGATGCATTAATGCCTGTAAGCAGCACTATAAGACATAAGGAACGAATAAACCCTATGACTGATTGTGTGGCAACAAGGATTAATGGGTTAAAAAAAAACATGTAAGTATTTTTCATGTGGTGTTAGCAATATTATGTTCAGTACATTTATACAAAGAATTGAAATGATTTCCGGAATAGTTGTTTTTTTTAATCTCCATTTACAACCTCAATTTTCAATCCTTTTTTTGCAATACCGACTATCGTCTTTTTCACAATAAAACTACACTTATTTTTCACATCTTATACTAAGGGTTCTTTATGAAATCGGTTTTTACATCAGCAGTGATAGCAATCACTATTCTACTGGCAGCTTGTCGGGATAACCCTACTAACATTGATACTTCCACTGGGGAAATATACGGATATTGTAGAATCTTTAATGAGTATGGTGAAAAGCTTGCAGATCAGTCCGGACTTACCGCCCAATTACTTGAAGAAGACAAAATATTGCAGATCACCACTTCAACACCGGATGGTCTCATTTCTTTTAAAGATGTACCGGCAAGTGTATATACCATACGTATATTCAAGCCCGGGTATGCTCAGTTCCATGCATATACATTTCTTGATACGTTATTAGCTGCAAATGTTCAATTTGTAGGTCACGGACGATATAGATTAACTGAACTTTCAGACCAAATCTCAATTCTTCAATTTAATTCAACTGCCGAACCGGATTCCTTACATTGCTCATTGAAGCAGGATATTCGGTACGAAATAATAAAAGATTCAAAAACTCTTACCAATATATTAGTAAGAATTGATACGATAGGTATGGATACAACAGGTGGGAATGGGCATTACAAACCTATTCTAAAAAATATTTATGGAAGTGGTACTGAAGAAAAGCAGAAAATTAGATTTATTGTTGATTATGAGCATCCTATGGGTAATATTATTACTTCGAGAACTGTAATGATGTCAGTCAAGGTTGATAATTCCCAGACTCAGAAATATGCGGTTAGTTCTGAATCAAATGCAATTTCTGCAATATATGAGTATGATAGTCCAAATACTATTATCAGAGATTCACAGGGATTAATTGTAAACCGTTTAGGAGAATCTACTATTTACACAAAAATTGTTAACAAAAATATATCCATTCAAGCAACTTCGACTATTCCGAATGCTCTAAAGCGTTCTAAAGCCCCCCAGCGATTGGTAAAGACCAAAGAATTATCCGTAAATTTATTGGATTGACAAAATTTTTCATGGTTTCTACCTTTTCTGCCGTATTTTGCGTTTAT
>CALMMI010000666.1 GCA_937868245.1 uncultured Ignavibacteria bacterium
AAGGAGCTAACGGTGATAGAAACGTAGCTCCGCTAACAGCCCATAGTAGTTTTTCATTATTGTAACGGGCAAGAAACGCTTCCTGAGTTTTAGTAGAGGTAATGACCTTACCATCGAACGTAGCTTGTTTGTTAAAATCACCAGTTAGATACAAGGTAGAACCGTCGGCTGTAACAGTTATCGCTGTTGAAGAATCACCGGCTATCCCGCCTCCGCTTCTTGTCCATGCAACTCCCGAAGGTTTTGGTGAGTACGGCGTAACTCTAATAATGTAGTTGCCCGGCTGCGGTGCTTTCCAATTGTAGAAATTATATGAGGCAAACGGTGCAACCAGCTGCCATGTTCCGCCCATATCGGTACTGTATTCTAATTTTACTGTATCCGTTGCCTCTACCCCTGTCCAGGATATAAACAAAGAATCACAAGTTGAAAACGCTTCACCTCCATTAGGTGTAAGAAGTGTTATTTTCTTGATACCGCCACTTAAAAGAACTACAGGAGCATTGCAAGGATCTCCGGTTATAAGCAATTGCGCCGATCGGGCATCTCTTGGTGGTGTTTGTGTAAATTGAACAGTAATTATTCTTGATGTACCTTTAGCCAGTGTAAAAGGTGGGGGAGTACCACCCCAATCTGAGATAGTAAAATTACCTTGGGGTATTACAGTATGTCCTGTTATCTTCATATCACCATTTTGTGCTGTAATAGAATACGTAGCTTGAACTGAATTTCCGGCAGGAATATCGGCAAACGGCGGCAGGGATACCACCGAATTTATAATTCCTGAAATACTCGACGGTGGTGCAATATATACCCCGTTAAAGATTGTATTACTTGGTTTATGCCGTAAGAAAACATTGCGTGTACGGCTTGCTTCTGTACATCCCGGAGGAGAAATCCACTCGAGCCAGCAGTATGTTACAGTTTGGCGGCTACTTGTAGCAAGTGAGGCATAGATAGTGTTAAGTGCATCCAACGTTAAACTTACATACAACTGTCCGCCCGACTTCTGAGCAATCTCGCGTAAGTCAACAGAAGCATCATTGTTCATGCAAATAGCGTATGTCTTAATTTTGGAGGCAAGCAGCTTTGTGATAATTGACTGAGTAGAAGGTTTTGAATTTGGCTGTCCGTCAGTAAGAAAAATTATTGTCTTTTTTATCCAACTCGGGCGGGTGTTAAGGAGATCGATAGCACCAATTCCACCTTTTAAAAACGGTGGGTCGTATTGTGTTGAGCCTGTTGCTGTTGAAATATTATCAATTGCTTGGATTAGTACATCCTTATCATTTTGAAATCCAATTTTCAGGTAAGAATCACCATTGAACGTAATGATTGCAATATACGTATTGGCATTAAATGCTAAATTATTTAAGAAGGTTTTTGCACCTTCCTTAACCCAATCAAGTCTTTTCTTACCCCCGCCAACCGGTTCGTCCATAGATGTGCTGATATCAATCACCAACACTGCACTTAACGAAGGGTCATCAGGAACAGTAGTGCAGTTTGCTTTAAGTGTAGCTTTCATATCAATTCCGTTTTCTTGAACTACAAAGTCTTGCAATTTGGCATTGTTAAACATCGGACCCGAGCCGTATGCTTTCACAACAGGATAACCCGATGCATCTATTCCGGTAAATTGAGCTTTAGTTACTCCATAACTAAGGATAAGCAACAGTAAAAATGGTAATAGTTTTTTCATGTCATTAATTTCGGTTAATGAAAAAATAAAATAAAAAAGGGATGCATATTGAAGTCAATCTGCATCCCTTAGATGAAACCGTATCCGGAGAATATTAGTTCAGATTACTTCGCAATAAATAAGCGTTGTTGTTCCATGTATGGACCTGAACGTAATATGTAGAAGTACACTCCCGGAGGCAGTGGAGCAACATTTAGGGTTATTTCGTATGTACCAACTGCTTGATACTCGTTCACAAGGGTTTGAACCTGTTCACCGAGTGAATTATAGAGCATGATTTCGGTATTACCGGATAAACCGATTCCATACTCAAACTTTGCTTCGTTTGATGCTGGAGATGGTTTAGGGGATTTAAGCTGATAATATGTATCGCTTGAACTGATAAGACGTCCTGCCTTAAAGCAGATGTTTTCCATGTCAAATCTTGTACCGCGGTTTGTTATAGGAACACAATTTGCAAGTCGGGCATTTACACTGCCTGTTACAGCAACAGGATAAATTGTTGTGTCGCCTAAGTATGAATTCAATTGAAGTACAAACAGGTCTTTGTTCTTTTCAGCAACCTTTAATGACGGACCATTACCAACAACTGTTACAGTTGTTTGATTGCCTGATTTTGTGACAGATGAATTCCAAGTCCAATTTGCAAGAAGCGAAGGAATTACCGGATTAGTTTGCGTTAAACTAAAGAGTTTGGACGGGAATACAAAAGCAATTTTCATTGTGTCGAGAATTGAATTGCCCAAATTACCAAGAATATCTGCTTTTACGGTAATGTTTGCGATTTCACCCGGACTAAGACGGGTAATGCTTGATGAATCTGGAGTTACATAGAAATTAATCGGAGCTAAAGTTCCAAAACCTTGAACCTGAAAACTCTTAGGACCAATTTTAATTGCACCTGGGAATAATCCAGCTTTGTCAGGTTGGAAGGTTACTTTGAATTTCTTTGTTTCTCCGGGGGCAACTGTTACCATTCCACTTGGTTCAACTAAGAAATAACTGCTATTAGAGCTGACATCAATATCAGTAGAAGTACTTAAACTATTAGAATATGTAGCAGTAGCTGTTGGATTATCACATATAAGAACTGTATCAAAATCTATTGTAGAATCAGCTGCAAATGCATTGCCGCAGACAATAACTGTGTCACGTCCGGGTACTCCGTTCGAGTAAATAACAACTTGTGCAGTTCTATTGTTTGCAAATTTAGGAGTAAATGTTCCGGTGATTTGCTGAATACCACCATTTGCAGGAACTGTGAAATTAGTCGGACTAAATGAACCAAATTCAGTTTCGTCAGGAATAACTACAATTGAATCGACCTTCAAATCAGCATTACCGGTATTTTTTACTATGATTGCATCGTTGCGTGAACTCAAGCTGCCAAGAGCAGTAAGAGGGAAGCATCGTACTTCAAGAGAGTCAACAGGTAAACATCCTTCACCTGTAAGTGTACTCGAGAATTTTTTTGTTCCACTCGATGATGTTGCGTTCACTTCAAAGCTGGTTGTATATGTTCTTACAGCCGGAGGATTGAACTCGATTGTTATTAATACACTTGAATCGGCATCTAAATCAATTGGAGGTTGAGGACCTACAATTGTATATGCTACGGGAGGCTGTAAGTTCAAGCTTGTAATAGTTGCCTTACTTGTACCAATATTCTTTACTTTTACTGTTTGTTGTGATTTTTGACCGGGACGTGTGCAGGGCCATGATTGCGGAGAAACTTCCAAAGCGAGCTCAGAAAGTCCGATACCATTAAGAATAGATTTTGCCTCACCACAATCAGCAGGAATATTAAAGTTAAGGAATGCAGAACGATTACCTGCACCATGAGGTTTGAAACGAAGCTTTACTGTAAGGCATCCGTTTGCACCAATAGTGAACGAAGTATCTTTTAGATTAGGGATGGGTTCTGTATAAATTTCAATACCCTTATCGTCAGTTACACTTATTATCTCAAAATCTTCAGGATTTGAACCTGTCATTGTAAATTTGCCGTCAATACTTAGCAAACTGTTATTACAATATATCGCTGTTACGATACTATCCATACTACTTCCTTCTAAAGTAGGGGGGAAGTCAACATCTTTTTTAGTAAAGTGACATGAATCTGTTGCTTCTGCACAAACCGTAATTTTAACAGGTTCTGAGCACGTAAGGAAAAAAGTAATATCTGTACAATGTGGATTAGGATCTAATGTTTTTGGTGAGAATTGAAGTTCAATACCTACTGGAAAACAATTAGGAACAATAAATTCTTTCCCTATTAAATTAGTTGCAGTAGAAAACTCATCAGGATTAGAGAATTCGATTCGTTCAAGTGTTGAATTGAGTGTACCGTAATTACATAAACTTGTGTTAAGTGGAGCAGATAAAGCGTTGCCAACAGCAACTTTATATTTGAATTTCAAAGTTAGAGAGTCAGTCGATACCATATCCGGCTTACCGAGAATAAATGGATATGCGCTAATATCTTCACTTGAAGGCAGCCCACAGAATTGAGATATAAGGAAGTCTGTACCGCCATTAGATGTCACAGTTATCGACCCTACAACCGTATCTGGACCCTTGAAATTCTTGGTTTCATATATACATCCATTCTTATCTGTTGCTGACATAGATGTATATTTATGATTCTGCTCATTTTTACCCTTTTCAAGTTTTATCAATTCTCCGGTTATATCGTGAATTGCTGTGAAGTCCTCGAATGCAGCACCTGTTTGCGGTAAAAAATATTTTGTTGGATTATTTTCATCACTAATCTTACCCTTGTATTTTCCATGAACATAGATTCGATTATCAGACGGTTCATAAGCAATTTCATATCCATAAGATTCTCCTGTTACATTTTGTCTTGAGCGTGTACCGTCATAAACATAAGGAATAGAGCCTCCTGAAGCAATTTTACCAAGAAAATAATTTTTAACTGCTTTATCATACGGGTTGCGCTGGGTAAGTCCTATATTCGCATTACCTGTATAATATCCTGTAACAAATGCAATATCGTTTGGTGCACATACCACACCTAATGCTTTGTCTTCGGTAGCTCCACCAAAAGGTGTTACCCAAATTAGACCTCCCGACGTATTGTATTGGGCTATGAACCCATCCATACTCCCGGCGTTACTGGTTAACTGTTGATTGTCAAATTTAGCATTAGTCCCTTGGAATTCTCCACAAATATTAAAACGCAACCCATCGTCAGTAAGTGAAATTGCAAATGTAGAGTCATTAGAAACACCTCCACCATTTTTTGCCCATATATATTTTTTGACGGAAGGAATCAATACTTTTACTTTATAGACTTTATTAGGACTCAATTTCAATTTTTGCAGTTCACTATGAAGCCATAGATAGCTTAGTCCGGTAGCATTCTCTTTAAGTAGTTTCCATGTTAACCCATTATCGTCACTGTATTGCAACAAGACCGGATCCTCAGGCTTTACTCCACCCCATTGAATTAATAAATCATCACAAGAAGAGAATAAAGAATCTTCAAATGTTGCACCCGGTGCTATAAGATTAACCTTAGCAAGTCCTGCAACTAATGAAATTAATGGAGGGTCACATGGGTCGCCTTTAATTATTAATGCGCCTTGTCTATATTCTTTTGGGGCAAGCTGATTGAAAGTAATTATTATTGAAATGCTGTCACCGGAATCTAAAGTAATTGGTGTATCCCCAAGCCACTTGTTATTTGCATCAAAAGCGAATGTACCTCCGGAAGGAACAATTGATGCTTTGGTAAATGTTACTTTAGCATTTGCTTTTATGACAACGGTTTGAGTTACAGGAGAACCCGGATCCGGGTCTCCAAAATATAAAAGTGCAGGTGTAACTTTATACTTCAATATGCTGCTTAGTGGTGCCGTATAATTTGCAGTACTGGTAATAGGATTTGGGATTTTCGTTAGTTTAACTTCCACTATCCGTTTGCGACTACCTTCATCACAACTGTATGGTGCTGTCCATTCAAGGTAACATTGAAGTTTTCCTTGTAATTCAGCAGCAATTCTTCTATAGATTTCTAAAAGTTTTCCTCCTGCATCGTCCCCGTCAGCCACAAATGCTTTACCACCGGTTTTATCAGCCCATTTTTGGAGGAATGGATCCATACCGTTGAAAGCTGTAATAGCATAAAATGTAGCTCCAAGATTATCAAAACCTTTT
>CALMMI010000667.1 GCA_937868245.1 uncultured Ignavibacteria bacterium
TGTAGGCATTGCCTTGAAAAAGGAAGTATATTCAGAATTCAATCTGGATAGTTTACATAGGCTTGCTCCAATTCAAAACGGCGGAACCTCTGCTCATAATATAGCCAATGTTTGCCGTTCTTTATTATATACAACGGTCATTCCTCAAAGGAGAACACCTGTCACCTTATTCGATTCGTTTCTTCAGTCACCTAAAGTCGCACCGGTCCTTCGCCTTTTAGGAAAGGAGATTGCTGTACAATGAAAATTCTTGTCATAGTTCAAGCACGCTGCTCTTCTACGCGCCTTCCTGAAAAAGTACTACTCCGGGCTGCGGGTGAAACATTACTTGTTCACCAGTTAAACCGTATTGCAGCAGCTACAATCCCGTGGAAAACAATAGTAGCAACAACAACTGATGGTATTGACGATGCTATTGTTAGCCTTTGTAATAAAAACTCTATTCCGGTCTATCGCGGACACCCTACCGATTTATTAGACCGTCACTATCAGGCTGCCCTTGCTTTCGGAGCTGATGTTGTTGTTAAAATCCCTTCGGACTGTCCTCTGATTGATCCATTAATCATTGATCGTGTATTGCAATTCTTCCTATCGAATCCAACTGCTTATGATTACGTTTCAAATCTACATCCGGCTACATATCCGGATGGGAACGATGTAGAGGTGATGCATCTTGATGTGTTGCACAACGCGTGGCTTCATGCACAGAAGTCTTTTGAACGGGAACATACCACACCTTTTATTTGGGATAACCCTTCAAATTTTCATATCGGTAATGTAGAATGTCCAGATAAAAAAGACTATTCAATGACTCATCGCTGGACACTTGATTACCCCGAAGATTATGAATTCATCAGAACCATATACGGACATTTGTTCCATAAGAACCCGTTGTTTTCGATGAACGATATTCTACAATTACTTACCGAACATCCTGAAATAAGTGATATTAATTCACTGTTTATCGGTACAAACTGGTATCACAACCATTTTGGTGAATTGAAAACAATCACTGCAAACAATACAAAAAATATAAATAATATTCCCTCTTTATCAAGCACTTTATGATAACATCTGAACAACAGCGGGAAATTGCTTTTCGTGTTCGCGAGCATTGTATCCGTATGGCTACACGGGGAGGTTGCTTTATCGGGGCTTCTCTTTCTTGTGCTGATATTCTCGTCTATTTATATACTAATTTCCTTGATGTATTCCCAGATACGCTTCAGGATGATGACCGTGATTATCTTTTTCTTTCAAAAGGTCATGATGTGCCTGCGCTCTACGGTACACTTGCAGAACTTGGCTTTATTGACAAAAACCGTCTTCAAAACCACCTGAAAACCAATGATACCATTTATTGGCATCCAAACATGAATGTTGACGGCATTGAATTTTACTCTGGCAGTTTAGGACACTTACTGTCAGTGGCTATCGGTGTAGCACTCGATTGTAAAATTCGCGGCACTCAAAACAAAATAGTAGTTATTCTTGGTGACGGAGAACTCAACGAAGGTAGTATTTGGGAGGGATTGCTTGTTGCCCAGGCATATAAACTGGATAATCTTATCGCAGTAATTGACCGTAATGAATTCCAGGCAAACATACGAACGGAAGAACTTATTCCTTTAGAACCGCTTACAGATAAATTCCGCGCTTTCGGGTGGACGGTTTCAACTGTTAACGGTCATGATTTCGATAATCTTCACGATGTATTTTCCACACTTTCATTTGAATCAGGAAAGCCGAATGTAGTGATTGCACATACTGTTCGCGGCAAAGGGACTCCAAGTATAGAAGCAAGGGCAGACAGATGGTTTGCCAATTTTACAGAAGATGAAATTACACAACTACTTGCGGAACTCCACGGGGGACGTATGGCAGAATTAACTTCAGAAACTTTAATTGTGCGATAAAAGTATGAACTACGAAACACTCTTGCAGAATCTTATCGAACTTGATGAAAAGTACATCGTACTTACCGCTGAAAACCGTGCAGCCATTCGCAATCTCCCGGCAAAAATCGGCAACCGTTTTATTGATGTCGGTATCGCTGAACAAACGATGATTGGCGCAGCTGCCGGACTTGCCTTACGGGGTCGTACTCCAATCGCTCATGCCCTTGCTGCATTTCTTACCCTTCGGGCTTTTGAATTTATCCGTACTGATGTGGGGATTTCGGGACTTCCGGTAAAATTAGTCGGTGGTGTGGCAGGGTTTCTATCGGAGGCAAACGGACCAACACACCAGGCAATCGAGGATATTTCGATTATGCGCGGGATACCGCCAATGGGTATATTCTGCCCGGCAGATGAAGAAGATATGCTTATCGGTTTGGAGAAAATTCTAGAAAGTCCGCAGCCATTTTACATTCGATATAATAACCTCCCTTCTGCGGTAACACATTCAGGGCATTTTGCAATCGGAGAAGCAGAAATGGTTGTGGAAGGCAGTGATGTTTGCATCCTTGTGTACGGCACACTTCTCCGTGAAGCAGTTAAGGCGGCATCTGTGCTTGCATCAAAGGGAATTTCAACCAGGATTCTCAATTTACGGACTCTGAAACCTATTGATTCGGAAGCTATTCTCGGAAGTATCAATTGGTGCCAACTTACTGTTACACTTGAAGATCATTTTCTGACCGGAGGTTTGTTCTCAATTGTAGCCGAGTTGCTTCTCCGTCGGAAAATCAAAGCAGATATATTTCCGATTGCTCTTGAGAACCGCTGGTTTAAACCTGCACTTCTAAACGATGTATTGGAATTTGAAGGATTCACCGGAGCAGCAATTGCTGAAAAAATTGTTAACGAACTGTACAGATAATTATAAGAGAGCTAATTAAAACCTATGGAGAATAATTCTGCTATTGGAGAATATCCCGTAATTACAAAATCCGAACTTCTGCTTGAACGTGCTGAACAATTGATTCCGTGCGCCACACAAACCCTTGCAAAAGGAATGACTCAATATAGCAGAGGAGTTGCCCCATCTTTTATTTCCCGTGGCAAAGGCTCTCATGTTTGGGATGTGGATGGCAATGAATATATAGATTTTACAATGGGGGTAGGACCTATCTCACTTGGATATTGTTATGAAGCGGTTGATGCTGCAATAAGGAATCAACTTTTGGACGGTATTACATTCTCGCTTGTCCACCCTTTGGAAGTTGAAGTTGCAGAATTACTAAAAGAGATTATCCCAAATGCAGAATCCGTCAGATTCAGTAAGACAGGATGCGACGTTACAAGTGCAGCAGTAAGGCTTGCCAGGGCTTATACAGGTAAAAATACAATTCTCTGCTGCGGTTATCACGGATGGCACGACTGGTACATAGGCACTACCGACCGTAATATGGGTATTCCTCAATCTACACAAGAATTGACATTTACCTTTCAGTTTAATGATATTCAATCAGTACTTGATGCAATTGATGATGATACCGCAGCTATCATCCTTGAACCAATGGTTTTTGAACAACCAAAGAACATCTTTTTGCATTTCCTAAGAGAAATCTGCGACGAGAAAGGGATACTGCTGATTTTTGATGAAATGTGGACGGGATTCAGATTATCTCTCGGGGGCGCACAGGAGTATTTCGGTGTAAAAGCCGACCTTGCATGTTTCTCAAAAGCAGTGGCAAATGGAATGCCTCTTTCGATTCTAACAGGAAGACGGGATGTAATGCAATTACTCGAACATGATGTGTTTTTCTTTACGACCTTTGGAGGGGAAGCATTATCACTTGCAGCTGCGAAAGCTACTATTAATGAATTACGGGATAAAAATGTTCCTTCATATTTAGCTACGCAAGGTGAAAAAATAATGCAAGGCTATAATCAGATTGTATCTGAACTGGACATTGATTATACAAAATGCGTTGGTGCAGGCTGCCGTTCAATGGTAAGTTTCAATCCGGCAAACGGCATCAGCAGTTTGGAAATGAAAACGTATGTTCAGCAGGAGCTTTTGCGGTTCGGAATACTTTGGACTGGATTTCACAATATGTGCTTCTCGCATTCTGATGAGGATATTCAGCAACTCCTTGCAGCGTACAAAGAAATTCTTTCTGAATTATGGGAAATAGTTAGCAGTGGAACTATTTACAGGCATTTACGGGGTGAAACACTCAAGCCGGTATTTCGCAAAACAAGTAATTTCAATACTAAGCCCAAGCAACAAGTATGATGAACGAACTTTTCTCACTCACCGGTAAAACTGCGATTGTAACAGGTGCACTTGGTTTATTGGGCAAGCAGCATTGTATTGCACTTTCCGAAGCCGGTGCAAATGTTATCGTTGCAGATATTCATACTGAAAAAAGCAAAGAATTTGCTGACACTTTGCCACAGCATTCAATCGGGCTTTCACTGGACGTGACTTTGGAGGAATCTGTTAAGACAGTTCGGGATATTGTATTGGAATCGTTCGGGCAAATAGATATTTTAATAAATAATGCTGCCGTAAATGATATGGTGGAAAACCCGATTGCCGGCGCAGAGAGTTCAATGTTCGAGAATTACCCGCTAGAACTTTGGCGCAAAGTAATGGAAGTGAACGTTACGGGGACATTTCTCTGCTCCAAAATTTTCGGTAGCTCTATGGCGCAACAAGGAGCAGGAAGCATTATTAATATCGCCTCAACATACGGTGTTGTAGCACCCGACCAATCAATTTACAAATTACCCGACGGGACACAGGCATTTTTCAAATCAGGAGTGTATCCCGCTTCAAAAGGAGCAGTGATATCATTTACCCGTTTTCTTGCAGCATATTGGGGAAAAAAGGGTGTTAGAGTAAATGCACTTTCACCTGGCGGGGTAGAAAACAACCAGCCATTACATTTTATTGAAAATTATTCACGAAAAACCCCTCTCGGAAACATGTCGCAACCTACTGATTACAAAGGTGCGATTATTTTTTTGGCAAGTGATGCTTCAAGATACATGACAGGAGCAAATCTTATTGTAGATGGCGGTTGGACAGCTTGGTAGTCATTCTTTTCTAAATAGATTTTTTTTACTTTTACGAGATTATGTTATGTCAAAA
This sequence comes from uncultured Ignavibacteria bacterium, assembly GCA_937868245.1. Taxonomy (GTDB): domain Bacteria; phylum Bacteroidota; class Ignavibacteria; order Kapaibacteriales; family UBA961; genus JADJXV01. The sequence continues at coordinate 5,047 of CALMMI010000667.1, forward strand.
ACTGTGAAAATCGGTGATAGAGAAATTGGAAAAGGGTTACCTGTGTATGTGATCGCTGAAATTGGAATTAATCACAACGGCTCGGTTGAAATAGCGAAAAAAATGATTGACGCAGCATACATCGCCGGATGCCATGCCGTTAAATTTCAAAAAAGAACTCCCGAAATATGTGTTCCTAAAGATCAATGGCACATTGAGCGCGACACCCCATGGGGGAGAATGACCTACATAGATTACCGTTATAAAGTAGAGTTTGATTATAGTGAATATGATGAAATTGATCGCTATTGCAAGCAAAAAGGAATGCAATGGTTTGCTTCCTGTTGGGATGAACAGTCAGTTGAGTTTATTGAACAATTTGATACTCCTTGTTACAAGGCAGCTTCCGCCTCCCTTACCGATCATGCCCTTCTTCTTGCAATGAAAAAGACAGGCAAACCCCTTATTGTATCGACTGGAATGTCCACTATGGAAGAAATCGAAGCAACAATAGACAAAATTGGTACGGACAATCTGCTTATTGCCCATGCAACAAGTGCATATCCATGCAAAGTTGAAGAATTAAACTTACGGATGATAAATACGTTAGTTGAAAAGTTTGATACTCCTATCGGATATTCTGGACACGAAACCGGTTTGGTGACCACATGGGCAGCCGTTGCACTCGGTGCTTGTTTCGTTGAACGTCATATTACACTTGACCGTGCAATGTGGGGTACTGATCAGGCTGCTTCGGTTGAAGTTGGTGGTCTGATGCGACTTGTGTCGAATATCCGTGACATTGAAAAAGCACTCGGTGACGGAGTGAAACGCCTGTACGACAGTGAGCTATCATCAAGAGCCAAATTACGGAGAATTTGATAATCGAGGGTAATAATGAATAGCAAACTGTTCACTGATATTCGTTTCATTTCTTTTCTTGCTATCGTTGTCGGGGCAATTGTCATTATCGTTTTGGAAAGAATCTTCCCGTACACAAAAGGTCAGCGTTTTTTTCGTGAAGGATTCTTCAATGATTTTATCCTGTATGCACTACTACAAAGCTATGCGTTGGGCTTGAGTATTTCTTTTCTCATTGAATACTTTGATTCGATTCTGGCTTTTCACCCTTCATTTTTAAGGTCAATACCTTTAAGCGGACAGGTATTGATCTTTTTGATTACCCATGATTTTTACATCTATTGGTTTCACAGATTCCAGCATTCATCAAAGTACTTTTGGCGTATTCATGAAGCGCATCATTCTACTCATGATGTGGACTGGTTATCAGGCTCTCGTTCCCATACATTGGAAATCCTGATTAATCAAACTATTGAATTTGCTCCAATTATCCTTTTAGGAGGATCACCGGAAGTTGCCATTATAAAGGGTTCAATTGATGCTTTGTGGGGAATGTATATCCATTCCAATATTAATGTACATTCAGGGCTGCTCCAACGAGTTATAAACGGTCCGGAAATGCACCGCTGGCATCATGCAGGCGATATTGAAGCACACAACAAAAATTTCGCAACTAAATTTGCATTGTGGGATTGGTTCTTCGGAACGGCATACTTGCCGGAAGAAACCAAACCTACTTCTTATGGATTAGACGACAACTATTTTCCTAAAAATTATTTGAAGCAACATTTCTATGCGTTTCGAAAGTTTGACAGTTGAAAATATGGAGCGGGATATTACCGAAAGAAATATATCCGAATCAATTGTAAAAACCGTTGATACGGTAATTATATCCGATATTCATCTCGGCTCGGAAGTAGCAAGGTCTAAAGCACTCCTTGAAACTCTCAAATCATATTCTTTCAGGAGGTTAATCCTGAACGGGGATGTATTTGATGATTTGAACTTTACACGTTTGGATACAAACGATAAGGACGTTTTATCATATATTCAAAAACTTTCAAATTCTAATGGTGAATGCGAAGTTGTTTGGATAATTGGCAACCACGATAGTGCGTCCGAGGTCTTATCGCACTTTCTTGGTGTAGATGTGTACGAAGAATTTATGTGGGAATTTCAGGGTAAGCGATATTTTGCCATTCATGGTCATCAATTCGACCGCTTCGTCACAAAAAATGTAAAAATTACCTACATCGCAAATGCTTGTTATCTGATAATTCAAAAATTGGATACCAAAAAACAGCGAGTAAGCAGATGGATAAAAAGGACAAGTAAAAAATTAATCGGTGTTTCCGATTCAACTGCTAAAAGTGCTATAAAGCTTGCAAAAAAGAAAGGTGTGGATTATGTATTTTGCGGACATACGCACCGCCCCTCTCAAAAACGGACATCAGGTATCACCTATGTAAACAGTGGGTGTTGGACCGACAGCCCCTCTTCATTTATAACGATTGATCATGAGAGCGGAGTTCAGATTCAAGAATTTCACTAAGTAGAAAATTACGTAAAGCCCATCAAATATTTCGTAACCTCATCAAGTATTTATCTCCTATGGGATTTCCTCCTACAGTCAACGTTGCATTATATATGGGACATTGATATAAAAAAGCCCCTGTAAAGGGGCTTTGTGGGCTCGGAGGGACTTGTGGTATTCTGTAATATATTCATATATCAAGTGTTTGCATCTCTGGTTTTTAATGGGGGACGGTAAGAGGTGACGGAACTCTTGTTCTTGTTTGAATTATATTAAATTTGTTTTGTGATATAACTCCAATTTTTGCAAATTTTTAAAAGATAGTTAAGTCTTCAGAAGCAATTACTCCATTCTGTGTGAAGTGCCTTGAACAAGGCGGTTACCTTTCATTTAACTTGTTTAACCTCAGGAACATCATGTTGAGATGTCTTTCAAACTAATTTAGAACTTTGTGCTTATTACCCCAATAACCACATTATTTGTTGCAATCTACTTCATACATTCCAATTTTTCAGACTTTGTATTTTCAATTGTCCTAATTTATACTTTGTACCCCTCTGAGTAATAATCTACCAGCATTTTTTTTCATAATAATTTAAAAAAATACATTTTGAAGCACTTATGCAGACCTTTTTGGAGTTTGCTCTACTTTGTTCGGCATTTGTACAACACTTGTTGAAGTTAACCTAAACTCTTTTGTATATTAGGAAATACTAGACTCATTGAATTTTTCAACAATGCAGTTGTCATTGAGTTTTTATATCATTTGCTTCATCCTTATACTAGTGTTGAAATCGTGCGTTGAAATCGTGCGTTGAAATCGTGCGGTGGGTTAGGCTATGTAGATATATTCCTATAAATTTGTAGGATAAATTTGTACTTTCTTAATGAAGTGTCAATATTAAAATGTATCAAATTTGACATCTATGTTCTACAGCTAATTTCTTAAAATCAAAATATAGAATAACCAGATTTATAAGAAATGTTCTATGAAGTACTCTATATAACCGGGCACACTAATGAACTTACTTTTGCACGGAAGCGGTTGTAGATCATTTTTAGCCTACAATTATAAAAACATTATGTATTTTTTTACTGAATACGATAAGTTAATAAGTCAACAGACCTCTACGGCAGTCACCCCATATGGGCCAGTAAGTAGTGACCCAACAAAATTGTATAAAATCTCTTCTGAATTTGTTCTGTCCTCTTCAGCGAAAGCTATTGCTTGTCAAGACGCCATAATGATAGTTCAGCCTTACATTGATAATGGTGTTCAGAATACATCATTAGTTAATATTATTTTGAAGCCACTGGAAGGTTTAGCAATTGCATTTCCTTCGATTAAGTACTATGTTTATCGTGGTATAAAGATTGACAGTTTAATGAATGCCTCTGGCATAGCTATAAAGCCAGATTCACCAACCAATTCGGAGTTCCTAAATGTCTTTTGGAGCAATGTTAATAATCAAATCACTAATGGTATTATTACTCATGCTCCTAAACCTAGAGAAGTTTTTGCTTATGATTCTACAGCAATATCAACTCCTGTTAATCAACCAGGAAATATGCTGATAGAAGAATTATTTAACACCTCAATTAACGCAAATAGAGGGGTTAAAGTTTCAGAAGGAGAATGGATTGGTGAATTTTCTGATTCTGTTACTATTCAGTTCGAAATTATAACGGATTCAGATAACTATATTGAGGACATTAACAATCTGGATCATCTTCGATTTGATTTAAATTATTTCAGAAAATCAAAGCATATAGTAGATATTATTGATATTTCCCCCACAGATGGGACTCTTACATCAGACCAAGAAAGTTTTAAACGAAAAGTTCGGCGAGAAGAAATATTATCCTTCATTGATCCGGCCGCATTCTACGGAATGCATTTTTACAAGGGAATAAAAGAACGCTATGACAATGCAGGAACACTTGGCCATAGAAAAAGGAAAAAACGAGACATTAGGGAGTTTCTGCTAAACAAATTCTACACATGTGACAAGATCTATATAGATGTTCGAAGTGAGTTTGGATACTCATACAATTTCTATGAGAATTATTTTGTCAATGGGACATTGGATGCTTGGGAAATAAAAACTGAAGCGGCACCAGCATATATTGCTGAGGGTTATAATACCTTTGATTGGCCTATATTTATAGCAGGAAGTTGGATTAGTGCAATTGGAAAAATGAATACGGTTGGTATAAAAATGAAAATGGGGGAAGAAAATAGAGACCCTCACATCTTTATCCAGAACCCACAGCTATTAGGTCGTTTTAAAAAGAAGCCAATACTAAACTGGGAAGATTATCCTATGGATCCAAGTCCAGCTTTATCTGATCCATTTATATTGAAATTCCCCAACAATTTGACTGATAATGGAACAATTACCACCGGGAATAGTATTGCCAATTATCTGAGACTGCAGTATTTTCGAAATGAAAATTATGTTGGTGCGGCAACTACAAAAGTACTGAAAAGTGATATAAACCTTGATACTGTATTCGGTGATATTAGATTACCAGAAAGACCAGGAACTGGGGAAGTCTTTCAGAACTCAAAATCACAAAAATTGCAGTATGTTCGCGGAGGGGACTTTGACTACGCTTCGTATCCGGAAGCATTTAAAGATGCGACTTCCGTTCTTTATTTTACTGAAATCGAATATGCAAATAAAAGAAGCAGGAATAAAAGAAGTAGGAATTTTGAAATTTCAGATTCACTTAAGATAAGCCCTGTCTTCCCAAAGAATATAGCTTTTCAAAAAATCTTGATTCGGGAAAATACGGTGGCATCTGGAACACCGGTGTACGTGAATAAGTATGTTTTTGAAATAACAGGTTACAAGAAGGAGAAAAAAGGGGCTACAAATATTGAAGATTTATTCGTGTTGGGACTAACGAATGCTGAAGTGAATCTATTATATGCCGCAGCAGATTCATTTCCAGCTCTTACAAAGCGACATCCACAATTTTTTGTTTTTGAAAAGTTAGGAGATTTCCAAGATGAATTCAATATACCCTTTAAAAAATACAAACTCAAAATTCAAGGATTGGATGAGTCTGGAATTGTTACACTGAAAACACCAGCAACTGATGTTATTGTTTATTCAACGAGCAAAAATTCTTATGCATCGGATAACTTTGTTTCTTTGACAAGTATTCCAATTTGTCTTTCTGATCCTGCATTAATTACTCAATGGGAATATTTTGGAAAGTTTAAATATCAAAGTCAGCCAGGAGTTTTGGTACCACTTGATGACGATGACTGCAATGATTTCTACTTTTCAGGAGTAACAGAGGCAGAATTGAATGCAGATGTTTACTTTCCTGCGGATAGCAAAAATGTGAAGACAGCGGCAGGATTAAGTATTAAACAAACGAATTATCCTTTAGTCGTAATTGTGCATGGGAATGGTCATAAATATGAGAGTTACAAAAGAGTAGCAGAACATTTGGCGAAAAACGGATTCGTAGTGGCTTCAATAGATTGTTTACAATCAATTAATAACGATGTAAAAGTGGTTGCAACGCCTAATCCTGACGAGTTTTATTTTGTGTTATCTGGCAATGAGTACCTCTTTAAAAAATCCACTTCCCAATATTCCATTCGTAAAAAAACTCAAAATCTTGGTCAAAGTACATACACATGGACTCCCATATCCTCCCCTCCAGGTAGAGGCACAATCGATCCAAGTAATCCACCTATATATTATAAGACTTCTAAACAGTTATCAGATAGCTATGGGATGGGACAATTGGGAAGGGCAAACCTATTGCTTCATCATTTGAAAAAACTCAAAGATGAGTTTACTTTTGGAACTACCTTAAAGCTTCAAAATAACATAGGTCTTTTAGGGCATAGTAGAGGTGGTGAAGCTGTTGTCATAGCCAGTAGGTTAATAAAAAATAAAGGAGTTAGTACACCACCTGATATTACTGGTGTTGATAATTTGAATGCATTGATTTCACTTGCTCCTTCAGATCAATCCGATGTTGAGTACCTGGCTGAAGACACTCCCTATTTAGTAATTTATGGTTCTAAAGACGGTGACATATCCGGGTCGCGGATTTTAAAGAAAAAAAATGCTATTACCGGTAATCTTGAGTTAACTGTTAGGGGAACAGGATTTTCACTTTGGGATAGGGCAAATGGTCAAGAGAAATCTATGCTTTTTGTTCATGGTGCAACACACAATGGATTTGTAACATTGAACGAAGATGATTACAATAGAGGTGGAATTGGGGGAACAGCTCTTGGAGCAGGACTCAATCCAAATGATCATGTCGAAAATGAGGTAAACCAAAAAACAATATTGGATGCTTATGTGAATGCTTGGTTTAGGCTCCACTTGAAAAATGAAACCTTTTGGAGACCAATATTTAAAGGAGATTGGGTTCCAATATCTAGCCGCTTTAAAAAAACAGATATGAATATTCAATACAAAGTAAAAGCTGCAAACGGTTTGGGTAGTAGTATTGTGAAAAACTATGAGGGGGTAGCAGATGACCCTGTTTTAGATAATGACGGAGCAACTGGAATTTTAGGAATATTGGAAAAACCAAGCTATCCTACTTTTGTAAAAGCGGATTATATGCCAGCGCACGCAAAAAGAGCAGATACTCTCTGGAGTATTGATAGTAGAGTTGAAGGATTTTCAGCACATGGTACAAGATCAATTCTATTAGATTTAAGTTTGGGAAGTACTTATACAGCAGGTACACTATTGAATCTAAACGTAAGTGCATATCAGGTTATTAGTTTTCGCATAGCTAAAGTATTCGATATGCCCATAGATTTAACTTCAACATATGGAACATCCAAACCAGCGCCTCATTTTACCGGTTCAATTCTTCCCTTTGCCGACTTATCCAATTTGAAAATAAAAATTGATGGTATAGAAATAAAGGTCACAGAGAAAATACCTGATCCATATAGAAGATGGGATGCCACGGAATATTCGAAGTCAACAATGAAAACAGTGAGAATTCCACTAAGCCAGTTTGTAGGAATTAATTTAAACAATGTAAATGAAGTGATTTTTGAGTTTAATACTAAATCGGGATTGGTTATTCTAGATGATATTGAGTTTGTTAATTAGTAGAATATGAGTTTATTGTTTAAAATAATCTGCTTCGCAACTCTGTTTTTTGGGCATTGCTACTACTTTTTTAAAGATTAGGAACTTATTGCAATAAGAAAAAATGGAGATTTGAAAAACAAAGAATTTTGATTTATTAGAATTCCAAAAATGATAAATATTACCTGTTATTTTTTTTGCTTCTTTTATTCACATTGAAAAACA
>CALMMI010000668.1 GCA_937868245.1 uncultured Ignavibacteria bacterium
TTACTCAACTATCGGTGGTGGAAATAGTAATGATATTGGTTCAGCAGCAACTTATTCAACCGTTGGTGGTGGTAATGATAATAATATAGGTGCTGCAAGTAATAATGCTATAATTGGCGGAGGTGCATCAAATAATATCGGTACAGCTGCAAATAATGCAACAATCGGTGGTGGTAACAGTAACGATATTGGAACTGCAACAAATACTACAATCGGTGGCGGTAACACCAATAAAATTGCGAGTGGTGGAAATTATGCATCTATTTCCGGCGGACAAAACAACGACATTGGTTCATCTACATCGGCAACAGTTGGAGGCGGAAATGATAATAACATCGGAAATGGTTCAACAGGTGCAACAATTGGCGGCGGTACTACAAATACTATAGGAAATAGTTCGGTTAATTCTGCAATTAGCGGCGGTGAAGGAAACGGAATAACTACCGGAGGGCACAATTTCATCGGTGGTGGAGAAAACAATACAATTACATCTGGTGACCATAACAATATTCTTGGCGGATCAGGCAATACTGTAAATTCGGGTGATAACAGCAGTATTTTGGGTGGTACAAATAATAGTGTTACAGGTAATCTTGCTTTTGCTTTAGGAACAGGCAATAATGCGAGTGCTAATGGTTTTGCTCTTGGAAATTCGGCAACAGCAGGTATGGATGAATTTTCAGCGAAGTATTCAGCCGGTTTCAAAGTAGAAAGTAATGGTACTGCAAATGACGGGTTTATCGGAACATTTATTAATCCTTTAGGTATGAATGGTATCAGTATTCAGGTAGGTTCACCTGTACCGACTACAATCAATCATTTCGTTGAATTCCGTAGCAGCACAGGTCTTAGAATCGGACAAATAGAAGGACAAACACTTGCAGAACTTCAAGCAGACGGTGATTACGTCGAATCGCTCAGAGGATATACAGCCGACTTGGTTATCACAAGTCTTCAAGCTGCATGCTCAGGCGGACAGGTTGTCGTTGGAGCTGCTTCAACTCCAGTTGCTGCAGCTACATTAGGCGCAGGTGCAGCGTGGTCTGCTGCAGAAATTGCACTTGGTGTTCTTGATCTTGCATTATCAACTGCTACCGCTGCTGAGGTCGGTACCAAGCAATCAGCATTTATTGCGAGCGAAACTGCAAAGCACACAGCCGGCGGAACTATGGGCGTGGCATATTCATCCGGGGCAGCCGATTACGCCGAATGGTTACCCAAAATGGATATGAACGAAAAGTATTTTGCAGGGGATATTGTTGCAGTAAGAGGTGGATCTATTACAAAAAATACAGAGAATGCATCTCAGTTAATGGTTATTTCAAGTGCCCCTATAGTTCTTGGTAATATGAAACCGGCAAGTGAAGAAAGTAAATATGAAAAAGTTGCATTTATGGGACAAGTTCCTGTTCGTGTAATGGGACAAGTTAAACTTGGAGACTATATACTTCCTTCAGGTAATAATAATGGTTTTGGAATTGCAGTTTCCCCATCCGCAATGACTGCAACCGATTATAAAAAAGTTGTTGGTGTCGCATGGTCGGAATCAACAAACCCGAAAATCAGTGAAATTAATGTTGCAGTCGGATTAAATGCAAACTCATTAAGCAATCTTGTAGAAGCACAATCACAAAAGCTTAAATCTCAAGAAGATGAAATTCTAGCTCTGAAAGCCTCATTAGATGAAACAAAATCATCAATCAACCAAACAAATTCAATACTTGCAAAATTAGTACGTGGTTTCAAGGATGCATCAGGAATGAAAAATGTAAAAGTAAAGAAAAATTCAACCTCACAAGTTAATAAATCTATAAAAATATCGGAAAATTCTTTAGTGCAACCTAAAGAGCAAATCAAAACAGTTGATGCTGCCGATTCGGATGCTTCTAAGTTCTTGACACGTGAAAAAGCTGAAGAAATTGTTCAAATGGCTCAGGATATGGCAATCAAAAGTGGTAATGATGCAAATGCATTGCCGTATTTTAAGCAATACAATACTAATCCGGTATTCAGGGAATTGGCACTTCAATCATTGCAGACAAATGTGAACAATGCGATTAGAAAGAATATGAATCAGCAAAATAACAACTAAGGCAAAGTTGCATTTTTACATAATGGTAAAATACAAAAGCCGAAGCAAGAAATTGCCTCGGCTTTTGTTATAAATAAGAGATAAGTTATCTATAAAAACTAACTGATAATCTCGTGTACAGCTCGAAGTGCACCTTCGGCGAGTTCAGGAGGAAGAAGTGCGATAAGCCCGACTTCAGAAACACCGAAAAGAACAGCAAGTGGCTTGAAAGAACTTACTGCTTTTGAAAAGTGAGCAACAAGTTCTCCATGTAAGCCAATACCTACCCCGCAAAGAAGGGTTGTATCCTGTATGTCGATATGTGGTATCTGTTGATATAATCTATCAAGTGCAGATGTATCGGAAGGTGCATCAATCACGGCAAAACATTTACTTTCACCCAGTGCTGCAGCATAGAGTTCATTCGATAACTCATTTACATTTCTAAAAAAATCTACACTTTGTTTTGAATTGAGACCGGTAGCAGATATGGAAATACATTTCTTTTTTAAAGTTACAGCACAAATTCCATGCTCACGGCTTGCCTTTGCCACAATTATTGTCCCGGCATCGTCGGGCGCAAATGTATTGAGTACACGAACCGGAATATCACGTTCTACGGCAGGTAGGATAGTTTCAGGATGTAGTACTTTTGCTCCGTAGAACGACAGTTCACGTGCTTCGGCAAAACTCATTTCGGGTATTGAGCGTGCGTTTGGAATTATTCTGGGGTCTGCAGAAGCAATACCGCTTACATCTGTATAGATCAATATTTCATCGGCAGCAATTGCAGCACCGATAAGTGCAGCCGAAAGATCAGAACCTCCGCGACCAAGGGTGGTTGTAATGCCACGTTTATCTGAACCAATAAATCCTTGCGTAATAATAATTGCACCTGGAGTAAGCAGGGGGGTAAGTTTTTCATCAGCAAGACGCTGGAGTTCAGGAAAATTGATTTTTGCAGAAGTAAAGTTACTGTCGGTACGCATCATTTCACGAGCATCAAAAAGGACTGTATTGATACCTTCTGCCTGGCAATACAGCGAGAAAACAAGTGTGGAAAGGCGTTCTCCAAACGAACCTGCAATATCAATTGAACGGGGAGTGCACTCACCTAATAAAGCCACACCTTCGCAGAAAACCCTTAATTCTTCACAAAGTGCCTTTACTTTTAGCAGTGCATCGCGTTGGAAATCTTCACTTTGTAATAAATCACGGCATAAGTCCAGATGGCGCTGTTCGATTTCATTAACAATTTCAACTGCCGCAACAGACTTTCCGTCCCCGGCAAGTTCAATACAATGGAGCAATCGGTTTGTAACTCCGCCGCAAGCGGATAATACGACTATCGCGCCTCCTGTTTTCTCGATAATTGCCCGTACCTGCCGCATAGCAGCTGCTGTTGCAACCGATGTTCCGCCAAACTTTAATACATTCATAAATTTGTAATGTCCTTTTATAATTCGTCAATTTCTTTTAGCCACAATGTTGCTGAGGCATCGCTTGGCATTCTCCAGTCGCTACGCGGTGAAAGTGCAACACTACCTATTTTTACACCATCGGGCAAACAGGAACGCTTGAATTGCTGTGAAAAAAAACGTCCGTAAAATACTTGCAGCCATTTTTTGATTGTAGCCGGGGGATATGTCCCTTCGAATGCAGTGCATGCGAAAACATAGATTTTCTTCGGTGGAAACGAAAGCCTGATTGCATAATACAAAAAGAAATCATGCAGGATATAAGCACCGATTGTTTCTTCGGTTTTCTGGGTAATCAAACCGTCCGCATCAGGTGGAAGTAATTCGGGGGAAACAGGAGTTGCAAGAATATCTTTTAAAATTGTTCCGATAGATGCAAAGTCAGTTTCGCTTGCATATTCTACGATATAGCGCACCAATGTTTTGGGTATTCCAGAATTAATGCCGTACATCGAGATATGATCGCCGTTATAGGTACACCATCCGAGTGCAAGCTCCGAAAGGTCGCCTGTGCCGACCACAATTGCATTCGTTTGATGGGCAGCATCCATAAGAATTTGTGTGCGTTCACGGGCTTGTGCGTTTTCGTAGAGAATATTTTGGATGGTTTCATCGTGCCCTAAATCCTTAAAATGCTGACGGACAGATGCTGTGATGTGAATAATTCTGAGTGTTACACCCAACTCCACAGACAGCATTTCAGCATTCGTTTGTGTACGGCTTGTTGTACCGAAGCCGGGCATTGAAATAGCAATAATACCCTTGCGGTCAAGACCAAGTTTATCGAATGTTTTGATTGAAGCCAGTAATGCAAGTGTAGAGTCCAATCCGCCTGAGATTCCGATTACAATAGATGTACTTCCTATATGGCGCAATCGTTTGGCAAGTCCGGTTGATTGCAGGGCAAATATTTCATTGCAACGGTTATTCCTGTCTGCTGTATCAGAAGGAACAAAAGGGTTTTGAGCAATAGAACGCTTGAGAGATGAACTTGGGTTTAGAAGAAAAGGAATTACACGGAAGTCAATTTGACCGCTTGCAGCTGCAAAGGTATTGTTTTTTTGCCGCTCACTTATGAGTCGGGCAATATCAAGATCAGCGAAAGCAATTTGTGTGGTAAATTCAAAACGTTTTGTTTCCGAAAGTACTATTCCATTTTCAGCAATCAGCGAATGTCCTGCAAACACGACATCAGTAGTAGATTCACCGGGTCCTGCACCTGCATAAAGATAAGCTGCAAGACACCTCGCAGATTGTGATTGAACCAGTTTTTGCCTGTAATCATATTTCCCTAAAAGTTCATTACTTGCCGATAGATTCATTAATAATGTTGCGCCGGAGAGTGCCTGGGTGCTGCTTGGCGGAATAACACTCCAAAGGTCTTCACAAATTTCTATTCCGATTATACAATCCCTGAAATTTTCAGCCTGAAATAGTATATCCTTCCCGAACGGAACTGATATTCCTGCAATTTCTATCGAATTTACACTACAGTCGTTAGCACTTGAAAACCACCGTTCCTCGTAAAATTCATTATAGTTGGGTAGATACGTTTTGGGTACTATACCGTGAATTTTTCCTCCTGAAATAAACGCAGCCGTATTGTATAAAATACCCCCGATTGCAAACGGTAAACCAACAATAGCTGTATTGCCGGATGTTTCTAAATGCTTTGAAATTTTCATCAAACTATCTTTGGCAGCTTCCAATAGAGATGGCTGGAAGAATAAATCCGCACATGTATAGCCAGTGATGCAAAGCTCAGGAAATACAGTTACTGAACACTCTTCCTGTATGGCAATGTCTATTGCTTCAATAATTTTTTGAGTATTGAATTCTATATCAGCCACTCGCAGTTCAGGTGAGCAAACACCAACACGAACCATACCCAAGGTTAAGAGATTCATAAGGAAGAGGAATGTAAGAAAAAACTACCATCATTAGTAGGATACAGTACGGGGATACCCTTTTATAATTGTTTCAAAGCAAACTGTACGCTTTACGATTTAGGCGAATGTTTATGTGAATAATCAATTGAAATTGATTTATCCAAAACTTCTAACTTACCAAAATAAGCCGTTATAGGCAAGAATGTCCGGCTGATAAATCGGTGAAACAGTACAGAAAAACACTCCAGAAATCTACTCAACCTGTTATAATGTCATAATGTTAAGAAAATGTAATGCAATCCTTGCAGGTTCTAATACATACGTAATATGTATTACGTAATTTAATCTCAGAAAGAGAGCATTATTTCCCATAAACGAGCAATAATCTATGAATACAATGATAAATCCTTCGCGAAATCCATTCCAATTATTACATTCAGTACCAGGACGTACAAATCCAATAGTAGCAGCCCCGTTGAAGGTAGCCGAAAATTTGCTTGGTTTGTCCGAATTGCATAAAATTTATTGCAAAGCCTCCGGTTTGCAATCGGGAAACCATTTCTTTCAGGATGTTCTTTCGAGTATGAATGTTGAATTGGACATACAGGAAAATGAATTATCCCGAATCCCAAAGAAAGGGGCGGCAATCATCATTGCAAATCATCCATTTGGTGGTATCGAAGGGGTGGCATTAGGTGCATTGCTACATTCCATTCGCCCTGATATGAAAATCATGGCTAATTACCTGCTTGCCAAGATTCCAGAACTTGCCGACAGTTTTATTACAGTAGATCCGTTCAAAAAAAATACGTCACCTACTCGAAACATGAAAGGACTTAAAGAAACACTACAACACCTTAAATCAGGTGGGATTCTGGCAGTATTCCCCGCAGGGGAAGTATCGAGTTTCTCTTTTACACACGGGGAAGTTACCGATAATAAATGGAGTGACACTATTGCAAGGATAATACGCCATGCACAATGTCCGGTAGTACCGATATTTTTTTCGGGACATAACAGACTTCGATTTCAAATGGCGGGTTTGGTTCACCCTCTTTTGCGGACAGCCTTGCTACCTCAGGAATTTGTAAATAGTAATAATACCAAACTTCATGTAACTATTGGCAACATCCTTCCTCCCTCCAAACTTGTTACTAATAATGATAGTGCTCTGACTGAGTTTTTACGAAGTAGCGTATATGTACTGAAGGAAAAACAGAACAAAGTTTTAAGAACTGATGTAGCACCCTTAAACCAACCAATCAACAAAGGTGAACCAATGGAAAGTATAATTAAAGAAATTGAGCAGTTGCCATTTAAACAGAAGCTTTTTGTATCCGGTGATTTCTTTGTTTTTTATGTTCAGGAAGAACAGGCACCGGGAATTGTTAGGGAAATAGGTCGTTTGCGTGAAATTACTTTTCGAGGGGTGGGTGAGGGAACAGGCAAACCCAGTGATGTGGATAAATACGATAAATATTATACTCATATCTTTATATGGAACGCCGCTCAACAAGAAATTGCCGGGGCATACCGCATTGGCAGAACAGATGTGATTGTTGAGAAATATGGAAGGAAAGGTTTATACATTCATTCACTTTTCAAGATTAAAAAGAAATTTTTAAAGCGTATCTCTCCTTCGCTTGAACTGGGCAGGTCATTTATTCGAATGGAATATCAAAGAAGTGCCGCACTTTTACTGCTTTGGAAGGGGATTGGACAGTTCCTGCAATTGTACCCCGAATACAAAATGCTCTTTGGCGCTGTAAGTATCAGTAATGATTACCGTCCGCAGTCAAGAAAAATGATGATTTCATTTTTAGAAAATCATGTGTACGATGATGATTTGGCGAAATACGTAAAACCTCGAAATCCCGAACGGAATTTGTTTGATGAACAGCTTGCATACCGTTTGGGGGCAAGTTGTTCTTCAATAGAACAGGTTTCAACATTAGTATCCGAATTGGAATCCGACGGTAAAGGTGTCCCTACATTACTGAAGCATTATCTGAAATTGGGTGGTAAATTACTTGGCTTCAATAAAGATGCAGTATTTAGCAACGTTGTTGACGGGTTGATTTTAGTAGATATTACAAAAACCAATCCTCTTATCTTAAAAAAAATAACAGGGAAGGAAGAGGTAAGTGCAAATTGATTCGGCGGAAGTGAATAATAGGGGGTAAACGATTGTCGTATAGAGTAAAACCGTAATTTTGCAGATACAAAATTCAAAATGTAACCGATTAAGTAAACGGACAAAATTAATTTCCATTTCAAGGCAGTCATTCTGAACGCAGTGAAGAATCTCCGTTAGAACGTCCGTCCAGCAGGTTTTTACATTCTAACGGAGATTCTTCAGTCGAAGACTCCATCAGAATGACAAGCATAAATGTTTTATTTTTAATGTCATTGCATTATTTTTGCAGCCTGCTTTGAGCCTATCGTGAACACTGAATGACAGCCTTAAGTTTTTCAGTTAATTCTGTTCCCGAACTTGTTACGTAATATTTAACTCACGATATTCGTCACCATTCCAAAATGTAGATTATGAAACGTTCAACATTCATAAAAACAATTGGATTACTTCCTCTTATCCCTACTTCTATGCAGTTAGACCATTTACAAAAAGTAGCCAGTACGTTTGCTAATACCGAACTTATGCCTGTGTTGTTTATCGGTCACGGTGATCCGATGAACGCTTTGTTGGATAATCCCTTTACCCGTCAGCTTTCAACTACAGGTGCAAATATCCTTAAGAAGTATAAGCCGAATGTAATTCTTGTGGTTTCTGCACATTGGCTTACGCAGGGGACATTTGTATGTACCAACCCTAAACCTGAAACTATCCACGATTTCGGTGGTTTCCCGGATGAACTGTTTGCTGTGCAGTATCCTGCAATAGGCTCTCCTGAATATGCCGATAAAACTGCAGAACTTGCACAAGAAATTCAAAAAACGAATGAATGGGGATTAGATCACGGAGCGTGGACGATTCTTAAACATCTTGTCCCGGCGGCAGATGTTCCTGTTTTTCAAGTTAGTATTGATTACCACCGTCCGATGCAATATCATTTTGATTTGGCTAAGCAACTTCAATCACTGCGCAGAAAAGGTGTTCTCATTATCGGAAGCGGGAATATCGTTCATAACCTACAATTGAGCATGGGCAACCTTAGGAATAATACGGGTAAGCCTTTCGATTGGGCTATTGAATTTGATGAATGGGCAAAAAGCAGGCTGGACGATCGTGATTTCCAAGCGTTGGTGAATTATGAAAAAAGAGGGTCGGAAGCTAAATTATCTGTACCCACTGTTGACCACTATGTGCCTATGCTCTATAGTGTAGGGCTGGCTGGGGCTAATGAAGAATTGCATCAATTCTATGAAGAAATTACGTATGGCGGGATTAGTATGCGGTGTTTTCAGGTAGGGTAGGATTTTTATTTTCCTGAATGAAAAAAGAAACGTCTATGGAGGAATTCCATAGACGTTTCTT
>CALMMI010000669.1 GCA_937868245.1 uncultured Ignavibacteria bacterium
GTTCGATAGTCCGTGGTATTTGGAATTATACAGCCACAGAACGGCAGCGGAAGCAGGAAAAGCAATATCCTTATTTGAATCGGTAACAGGTATTAAGGCTGGTGGGAAGGTACTGGATTTATGCTGCGGCACCGGTCGCCATGCACGTACTCTGGCAGAGATTGGATATGATGTGATGGGAATAGACTATTCACATTTTTTCATTAACAAAGCAAATGCTGAAAATACATTAGAGAATTTGCGGTATGAACATTGCGATATGCGCGATCCATATCCCGGTACACCATACGACGCTATTGTAAATTTCTTTACAAGTTTTGGGTATTTTGAAGAAGATTGCGAGAACGGACTTGTACTCCAAAGAGTTCATGCAGCCTTGAAAAATGACGGTTGGTTCATGCTTGATTTTTTAAATGAGGAGTATGTGCGCCGAACATTAGTACCCAAAAGTGTGAAGGAACTTACAGGAGCAATCATAACCGAATGTAGAAAGATAGACGACAAATTTGTAGTAAAGGATATAACTATAGAGGTTGAAGGACATAATGGAGGTCCATTAAAATTTCAGGAGCGTGTGCGACTTTATAACTTAGCTGAACTCAATTCATTACATGACGAAGCAAAACTCCTGATTAACAAATGTTTCGGCGGCTATATGGGTGAGGAGTTCAACCAGTCAGTTTCCAAACGTTTGATTCTCTTCTCGCAGCCTGTAAAGTAATATAGATAAATGTAATTAATATGTTGTCACCCTGAGCCCGTCGAAGGGTTCAATTACTTGCCAAATTTAAGTAAGCACGTTAAAAAAAAGTACCAATAACTACTATGAACTCTATCCAGAACTCTGTGAAGCCCTGCGGGAAATCTTAAAAATAAAAGAATATGAAAACGACTTACACCATCATAACAGTAGCAGCAATCCTTCTATCTTCATGCACCCTATTCTCCACAAGAGATCCAGAAGACCCCACATCAGGACGTTCTACATTCATTCCACCAACATCACCCCTTACAGTAATCTCAAATTTTAAAAGTGCAATTGCCGAGAAGAACACTGAAAATTTTGTTTCCTGTTTCTCTGATACCTCACGCGGGGGGAGCAGAATGTATGTATTCGAGCCAAGCGCAGCTGTGAGTGCACAGTTCCCAAGTATTTTTCAATCATGGAATATTAGTTCCGAACGGCAGTCCTTTCTTGCCATGCTTGGTAAATTGCCAACCGATGTAGTACCCATCCTGCAACTGAACAATACCCAAACAACGTATCCTTCCCCTGATTCCGCTGTTTACGAGGCAGATTATGTACTTACGGTAAAACATACCATGCAGACTATTCCGACGGCGGTAGCGGGTTATATGAGGCTTACGATTGCAGTTCAAACAAGCGGGCTATGGAGTATTACCAGATGGACAGATTCCAGCCCGTCGCAACCTGATAGTATTAATGCTACATGGTCGCTGTTGAAGGCGAAGTTTAGTAATTGAAGGACTATTCTTGATTGTATTTTGTTAGTAATGCAGTAAAATTTGGATTATCTAAAAATAATTTCCAGTCATCGTCATTTTTAATATAAGTTATTGTTACTTCTTTGTTTTTTAAACTAATATCAAGAAATTTTAGTGCTTTGTTTCTGTCATTTCTCTTTGCATGGATACATGCTAAATTATAAGATTTTCCTCCCAATTTGAAACCTAGAGTCGCTTTCTCTAAACTCTGCTCAAAGAGCTTCTCATCATTTTTTAATATTGCTAAATCAGAAATTGCAATTCCCCAATTAGAGTAAGCAATTTCATTTTTTGGATTTACCTTAATTGCTTTTTCATACTTTTCAAAACTCAGTCTGTAAAGTTCTTCACTGCTTTTTTGTTTTGCCAATAGATATATTGCATTCCCCCAGTTAATGTAAGCATTATCATAGTCTGAATTTATTTCAATGGCTTTTTGGAATTTTTCAAAACTTTGAATATAAAGCTCCTCTTCATTAGTTAATTTAGCTAAATCGATAATTGCGTTACCCCAATTATTGTAAGCAGAATCGTTCTTTGAGTTCAATTGTATTGTATTCTCAAATTTCTTAAAACTCTTCCTATACAGTGTTTTGTCATTTACTTGCTTTGCTAAATCGTAAAGTGCATTTCCCCAATAAAAGTATGCAGAATCATATTTTGGATTTAATTCTATTGCTTTTTGGAATTTTTCAAAACTTTGTTCATAAAGTAGCTCGACTTTTTTAAGTTTTGCTAAATAATAAATAGCAATACCCCAATTATTATAAGCCATATTATTCTTCGTGTTAATTTCAATAGCTTTTTTAAACTTTTCAAAACTTTGAGTATATAGCTGTTCGTTGTTTTCTAAGTTTGCTAAAGAATACAGTGTAATACCCCAGCTTGTATATGCTAAATCATTCTTTGGATTTATTTCAATAGCTTTTTTGAATTTCTCAATACCATCTATATAGTGCTGAATCCTATTAGATGACTTTTTGGCATTTTTCAAATCACCTAAATTAGAAAGAGCCACTCCCCAACTAGTGTAAGCCATGTCGTGTTTTGAATTTAATTCAATAGCCTTTTTAAATTTCTCAAAACTCTGTTTATATAATATTTCGTCGTTCATTAATTTTGCCAAAGAGTAAATTGCAATACCCCAACTATTATAAGCCAAGCCATACTTTGGATTTAATTCTATAGCTATCTTGAATTTTTCAAAACTTTTGATATAAAGTTCCTTATTGTTCTCTAAACTAGCCATATGAACAATAGCATTTCCCCAATTATGATATGCGTAACTATTTTGCGAATTCAGTTCAGTGGCCTTTTTGAATTTCTCAAGACTTAGTTCATAGAGATTAAAATCGCTTTTCAGGTTTGCCAATGAATAAATTGCGGTGCCCCAATTATAATATATAAAATCGTCTTCCGTGCTTAATCTTGCTGCTTTTTTGAATTTTTCAAAACTTTGTTCATAGAAATCTACATCAGCGTTGGAGCTTGCTATTTCAGATAGCACAATTCCCCAAGTATTAAATAAATTTGCTATTAAAGAGTTTATTTCTTCATTGTTTAGTGCTTTAGCTGCTTCTTCAAAAGATTGTATTTCACCAGAATCAAAATCTTCATTAATTATAATATCAATAATTTGCTTTTTTAGTAATCCGATGTTAATTTCTACTGTTAAATTCTCAGAATTTGTAATTTTACCTTCTTCAAATTGCAGTATTGCAGTATCGACATTCTTCTTAGCAATTTCTAACCTTGCTTTCACACCTTTAAAATGCTCTTTATCATCAATATCAACTATTTTACTAAGAGTATGTTTTAAGGCAGTAAACGGTTTATCAATTATAAATGGTTGTTCTAATTTTAGCTCGGTACATAATTCAAGCATAAAAGAATCAGCGTCATATCCTTTTATTAGATATGAGCTTGTAAGGGGTTTATCTAATAAATCATTACAAACATTATCTTCAGGTTTCTTATCGTAGAGTGTGATCCAATACAACCCGTTAACAAAAGCTCCTAGTTTGATGATATGATTAAAAATAGGATCACCTCCACTATAACCTATAAAAATCCAAGGTCTTCCATTCTTGATACTGTTTAATATCGGAGGAACTACTTCATTTACTTTTGCCATTTCATCAGGTGTATTTAGTAACCAAAGCCCATGATGTTGTCCATGAAGATAAACTACAGATTTTTCTTTAAATCTTGAAGTGGTTAAATCTTTCAGGTTAGATAAATCATATGTAGGTGGAAAATAATTGAACAAGGCCAATGCTCGTAACATGAGGTAATCAAAATTAACTGTCAGAACATAATCTACATATTCTTCAGACATTAATTGTGCTAAATAAATATGAGTTACATTAATGTTTGCGTTATCAATATAATCGTTTAACAATTTATTTCTCTCATATTGAGTGAGGCACTCCATTAATTTTGAGTAGTCTTTTGAATTAGCTTCAGATAATTTTTGTATCTTGGTGTTTTTCGGATATTTTTTCAGAATATCTTCAACTATTTCATATGCTAAGGGGATATTACCTGTTTTGGAAGCACCAGCACCTAAAAATACTATAGGTTTAGGTAAGTTATTTTCCTTTGCTTCCTGAATTAAGTACGCTAGGTCTTTTATAGTGGAGATATTCATTTCCTTATTATACGAAGCTATGTTGTAGAATAAATATTTACCCAAAATTAACTAATTTTACACACTAAGTACAAATAGAGATAGAATTCAATTGTGTTTGCATCTAATTTTTCATCTGTTAATAAAAGCTAAGACCCCGAAAATCACCAAGAACTTCACCTTATACTTCGTATTTTTGTAAAATGGAGACGAACTCTTCTCTCAACATTCATATTGAATAGTTAAGTCAACTCTTAAATCCCTATGCTCAAACAAACACTCATATCCCTATTCCTAATAACAGCATCCCTCTCTGCCCAGCAGAAGAAACCGATGATTTCCGTCCCTGATTTTAATTGTAAAGTACGGTTGCCCGGCGTGATAAACTCATACCGCCCTACAATTCAACCACTTCTTACACCCGATGGTAAACGTCTCTATTTTGACAGAAAATACCACCCGTTGAATGTGGGGATGAACAAAGACTGCGATGATATTTGGTATTCCGACCGTAATTCCGACGGAACTTGGAACGCGCCGGTAAACGTAGGTCCTCCGCTGAACACATCCGATTGCGATGTTCTCTTCTCTATCTCTCCCGATGGAAAAACAGCATTAGTGGGCGGGGAATATGAAAACGGAGTTAAACACCCCGGATTCTCAATGACCAAATGGGACGGGAAAGCATGGGGAACTCCTCAAAAAATAGTGATTCCTGATTTCTATAACCGTTCCGGGTATTTCTACGCCAATCTGAGTGCGGATGGGAATGTAATGCTAATGGGCTTGCAACGTGACGATACCCAAGGAAGTTTGGATTTGTATTTTTCGCTCAAAGATAAATCCGGTGTATGGTCTGCACCGAAAACATTAGGTGCAGTGGTAAATACAAAAGGATTTGATGTTTCACCCTTTCTGGCATTGGACGGAAAGACTTTGTATTATTCCACCGACGGGCTTGGAGGGTATGGCAAAGCCGATTTATTTATGACCCATAGATTAGATGAAACATGGCAAAACTGGTCGAAGCCAATCAATCTTGGCGGGTCAATTAATACAGAGGCTGATGAACACTCGGTTTCGCTCAATGCTTCGGGTGATACCGCCTGTATCGTCTCGAGTGATTCGGTGAATGAACTTGAAGGCATCTATTTTGTGTGTTTGCCTACGGAGGTACGTCCGCAAAAAGTGAATTTGGAAAAGTTGATTAAGGAGATTCCGAGAGAGAAAGTCACGCTGCCGAAGATATATTTTGAATCGAAGGAAAGTACACTATCCCAAGAAAACCTAGAGTTACTGGAAAGGTCAATTGCTGAGCTAAAAAACGCAAAAGAAATTATTATTACAGGGTATGCCGATGATATAGGCTCTGATGGTTATAATATGAATCTCTCTAAACTCCGGGCAACAGCTGTTCGTGAATTTTTGGAAAAGAACAAAGTTGGGAAGATTAAATTGGTAGCCAATGGTGAGAAAGCTCTTAAAAATTCAACTCCTGCAGAGGAGATGCGGAAGGAAAATCGGCGGGTGGATATTGAGGTGCGTTAAAAAGGGGGGGATGAAACCAGTTGCAATTTCAGTTATTTAAAATACAATATAGTTTTTTAATTTATCATTCTTTCAATGAAATTATTATTTGCAATTTTAACATTTTCTTTTGTAACATTGATTGCTGTATTCGGACAAAGTATCGACAGTTTGAAGCTGTCTGACAAAGAAGTTCCTGCCGGGTATAGAGCCTCTAAGGAAAATCTATGTATTTCGATTCAGGCCCGTACTTTTTACGACAACCCCTCTATGTTTGAAATGATAATAGGAAAAATTAAAAGTAAGAAAATCCAAAGTTTTGATAGTGAATCCGACAAAGGGAGCATTTTATATTTTGAATTTGCAGATGTGTTTAAAGGGGAGAGCTTCATGAAAGGATTATTATGGGGTGAAGATAAACCTACAGTAGAGCATCCTGAAGAGATATTTTCAAAGGGGAATATTCTTGTTGTTTGGAGCTTTAAGAAAGAAAGCCCGATAAAGAAAGTATCGATGGACAAAGTAAAAGCACTATTGAAATGAAAATATTCAATAGTATCTGACTTCATACTATGAAAAAACTCATGCGTTATAAATGGCTTATCCTCTCAACCCTTACTATCTTTCTAATAGTAACGATTTGGGCTAACCGTACTGTAACCGAAACAAGTGAGCAGTATATCACCGGAAATATTGAAAACCTGGCTGATAATAATATAGGGTTACTCCTTGGAACAAGCAAGAATCTTGCAAATGGAAATAATAACCAATTCTTTTTTAACAGAATTGATGCCACAGTAGAGCTATACTCTAAAAGAAAAATCAAGAACATAATCATCAGCGGCGATAACAGCACGGTAGGGTATAATGAACCGCAGGACATGAAAGAGGAACTCGTCAAACGGGGGATACCTGAAAACCATATTTATTTGGATTATGCAGGATTCAGAACATTGGATGCCGTTATTCGAGCCAGGGAAATTTTCGGGCAGAATTCCTTTACGGTGATTTCCCAAAAGTTCCATAATGAGCGAGCAGTCTATATAGCGCGAAAGAATGGTATCAATGCTTTCGGATATAATGCAAAAGAAGTGGATGCCTATAATGGGTTCAAAACAAAAGTACGCGAGCTTTTTGCCCGTGATAAGGTATTCATAGACTTACTATTCGGAGTGAAACCCAAATTCCTTGGAGAAAAGATAATAATTGGTTGAAAACAGATTGAAATCTTGGCTGTTCATCAATTCCTCGTCACGGTATTATTCCGCTGTGTGATACTTCCTTACTTGATGTTTTTTTGATAGTCCCCCCATCAGAAAATAGTAACTTTTCAATATGGAAATGTCATTGGATATGTGTATGTTTGCATCATAATCTTTCACAGAAAACAAGGATAACCATTATGTCTGCATTAAAACTACACTCCTCATCCGTACTGGATATTTACTCTGCCGATATGGAAACCGAACTTGAATTGCCATTGGTTTCCGAAGGTATAAGCGCAGGATTTCCTTCACCGGCGTTAGATTTTACAATTGTAAGCATCGATCTTAATAAAGAACTTGTAAAGCATCCAGCTTCTACATTCTATGGACGTGTAAAAGGACAGTCGATGAAGGATGAAGGAATTGAAGATGGGGATATGCTTGTGATAGACAAAAGTATAGAGGCACTCGACGGAAAAATAGCTGTATGTTACTTGGACGGCGAATTCACCATAAAAAAGATTATGCTCCTGAAAAATGTATGCTGGCTGATGCCTGCTAACGAAAACTATCAACCTATCCGAATAACACCCGAAAATGACTTTTTGATTTGGGGAATTGTTACTCACGTTATTAAATCCTTCTGATGTATGCATTAGTAGATTGTAATAATTTTTTTGCTTCGTGCGAACGGGTATTTCGCCCGGATTTAAACGGCAAACCTGTTGTGGTTTTGTCGAATAATGACGGCTGTGTTGTTGCCAGGAGCAATGAAGCCAAGGCGCTCGGCATACCGATGGGAGCACCTGCTTTTAAGTATGCGGAACTTTTTGAGCAGTATAAAGTACATGTCTTTTCTGCCAATTTCACTCTCTATGGTGATATGAGCCAGAGAGTAATGAATTTACTTGCCGAATACACCGACGACTTTGAGATGTATAGTATTGATGAAGCGTTTCTAAAGTTTGAAGGGTTCAAATCGGAAGATTTGCAAGCGCATTGCGAGGAAATCCAGCGAAAAGTGACTAAATGGACAGGTATTCCTATCAGTATAGGCGTTGCAAATACCAAATCACTCTCGAAAGTAGGGAATAAAATCGCTAAAAAGTTCCCTGACCGAACCAAAAGTGTGTATTTAATTGATACGGAAGAAAAACGACTTAAAGCATTGAAGTGGCTCAAAGTGGAGGATGTGTGGGGAATAGGGAGGCGACTCTCTAAGCGTTTGCATGCAATTAATATTCGAACAGCATACGATTTTACCCAGCTGGACGATGAATGGCTACAGAAGAAAATGTCGATTGTGAGTGTACATCTGAAGCAAGAATTACTTGGTAAAGAATCTTTCCGTATGATTCGTGAGACTGCCAAGAAAAGTATAGCCACTACGCGTACATTCGAGAAGAATTATACTGAATTCAATCAGGTAAAGGAGCGCGTAGTAACGTTTGCAGTATCCTGTGCGGCAAAACTCCGTAGCCAAAATTCCTGCTGTAATGCAATGATGATATTCCTCCGTACCAACTTTCATCGCGAAGATCATCAGCAATATAATAATAGCATCGTTGTAAAGCTCCCTTTTGCGACGAATTCAAGTATAGAGCTTGCGCAGTTTGCCGAGGCAGGATTGAAAAAAATATTTAAAGAGGGATATAAATACAAAAAGGCTGGAGTGGTGGTATTGGATTTTACACCGCAGGATGAAGTGGAACAACATTTATTTGAAAACAGTAACCCGAAGCATGTTGCTGCCATGCAGGCATTGGATAAAATAAATGCTTCATTAGGCAAAAACAACGTGAAACTCGCTTCGCAAGACCCCAAAAAAACATGGAAAATGAAACAGGAAAAATTATCACCTCGCTATACAACCAATATTGACGAGATAATTACGATACGGGTATAAGGGTTGAAGGTATGTTGAAATTAGTATTCTACTTTCGTTGCAAGCTATAATACAACACGATTCTCTACAATTGTACTATGCCTCACATTCCTGTCCGAAAAATAAAAGACTCATTTTTTGAACTTGGCTTTAGCATTCGAACTATTGAACCTTTGGTTGCGGATGGTGATTTGATACATGACCTCCATAGACATGATTTTTACTTTATGCTTTGCGTCAGGAACGGAAAAGGCGTCCATGAAATTGATTTTACACACTATGAAGTCAATGATTATACGGTGTTTTTCGTTCGTCCCGGACAGGTACATTACCTAAGACTTGAGCAAGGTTCTACAGGATTTATGGTGCAATTTACCCCCGATTTTTATGCCCCGCGCGAGAATCCTGCCAGCCTTGTATTACGAAAAGCGAGTAACAAAAATCTTTGCCAATTGAGCACAGAACGCTTTGATAAAATTTTCACTCACCTTCATTCAATCCTTCAAGAATTTACGCAACGGCAGTACCATTATAAAGAAGTCATTATAGCGTATTTGGATATTCTCTTTATCGAACTGGTACGCCAAAGTCCAACCCCGAATAAAATCGTAAAAGCTGCCACTGTATTCAATCAAGAACGATTCGAAGAATTGCAGTATTTGTTGGAACATCATATTACTACCAAAAAGCAAGTACACCATTATGCCGAAATGCTTTGCATTACTTCCTATCAGCTCAATGCAATTACCAAGGAATTAGTGCAAAAGACCTGTTCCGAGCTTATCAACGATCATATCATCCTCGAAGCCAAGCGCCTGCTGCTTGCTACTTCCAATCAGGTAAACCAAATAGCCAATATGCTTGGCTACGATGACCCTTCATACTTCATCCGCTTTTTTAAAAAACATACCGGTTTCTCTCCCGACGCATTTCGCAAGCATTCTTAAAAAGAGTCCTATACAACTTTAGAGTTGTCCTACATTTCACCCTTCTCATGTAGGTAATTTTGTACTGTAATTTTTATTAATTTTTTACAGTAAGGATTTATACATGAAAACACTTCTTTTGGTGTCCATTGCGCTTCTTTCTTTAGTAGTTGTGCCTACTTCGCAAGCGCAGGATTCACTCAGAGCCAAAGCTCTGAAATCTATTGTCGCAGAAGAATTCATCGGCGATAATCGGCAGTTTTTTTTCCTGATGGGCAAGGCAACAATTGCAGAGGAAAAACAAATTGGTTTGCTGACCATTTCCTCCTACGCTGCCGATTATAAGCATGATTTGTCTGTTAGCGAGTATCTCAATACTACGCTTATTTATCATCCAATTTATGCTGGGATTGGCATCAATTCCGGGGTGAGCTTTACCTCTGTTGAAGGGATGAAAAATTTTGTAGGTCTGCAGTATATGTATCAGGATAACACGCTCTCCTTCCTCTACCTGCCAAACTACTCTTGGACAAAAACACGCATGCTGTCAAATTTTACACACGTTGAGTATAAACCGGTTATCAGCGCTACGTGGTCGCTATATTCACGCTTGCAGCTACAGTATCAGTACGACGTCGAACACAGTACACATTTCAGGAGTTTTATCTACAGTAGGTTAGGACTAACTTATACCTACTTCAGCTTCGGACTTGCTCATAATTTTGATAGTTATAACGCAGGTAAAACAACCAAAAACAACTATGGCGTTTTCTTGCAATTGGCACTATAATATCATTTCAGCTGCAAAAATACCTGCAACAACTCTTTACAATTCCAAATAAAATAAAATATTTAAAACATTACAATGAATACATCAAAAAGAATTATCATCGTTGGTGCATCGGGCACTATGGGCACATACTTAGCTTCTGCTTTTGAACAAGAACACGACATCGTACGTGTAGATCGGCGTGGAGGAGATTACGAGGTAGATATTACTTCACCGGACTCGATAGAGAGACTGTATCAGAAC
>CALMMI010000670.1 GCA_937868245.1 uncultured Ignavibacteria bacterium
TCGTCACTACGCTCACGTTGACTGTCCAGGTCACGCGGATTATGTGAAAAACATGATTACGGGTGCTGCTCAAATGGACGGCGCGATATTAGTAGTGGCAGGTACAGACGGCCCAATGCCACAAACTCGTGAGCATATCTTGCTTGCTCGTCAAGTTGGTGTTCCTCGTATTGTAGTGTTCTTGAACAAAGTTGATATCGCTGATGCTGAACTTCTTGAACTTGTTGAATTGGAAGTTCGTGAACTCCTAAGCAAATATGAATTCCCAGGCGATGATATTCCTATCATCATGGGTTCAGCTCTTAAAGCTTTGGATGCAGGTTCTGATCCTTCGGTAACTAAAGATGATCCAAGACTTCAATGTATCTATAAATTGATGGACGCTGTGGATGATTATATTCCAATCCCAATGCGTGAAGTTGATCGTCCATTCTTGATGCCGATTGAAGATGTGTTCTCAATCACAGGTCGTGGTACAGTAGGAACAGGTCGTATCGAACGCGGTATCGTTAAGATTAACGAAGAAGTTGAAATCGTAGGATTTGGTCTTCAAAAGAAAACAACAGTTACGGGTATTGAAATGTTCCGTAAACTTCTTGATGAAGGTCGTGCAGGAGACAACGTTGGTTTGCTTTTGCGCGGTGTTGATAAAGAAGAACTCGAACGCGGAATGGTTCTTGCAAAAACAGGAACAATTAAACCGCACCACAAATTCAATGCTCAAGTTTACGTACTTAGCAAAGAAGAAGGTGGACGTCACACTCCATTCTTCAACGGATATCGTCCACAGTTCTACTTCAGAACAACAGATGTGACAGGTATCGCTTCTTTGCCAAACGGTGTTGAAATGGTTATGCCTGGTGACAACATCGATAACCTTGAAATCGAACTTATTACTCCGGTTGCTATGGATGAAGGTCTTCGCTTCGCTATTCGTGAAGGCGGAAGAACAGTAGGAGCAGGAATCGTAACTAAAATTATCGAATAATTCTATCTGACTTATGTAAATTGAGGGCAGACTAACAAAATCTGCCCTTCTTTTAACCTACAACTATATTGTATTGATGAGGGTGTACTCGTGGCTTCACAAAAAATTCGAATTAAACTAAAGTCTTACGACCATAATTTAATTGACAAATCAGCAGAGAGGATTGTTCGGACGGTAAAACAAACCGGTGCGTCAGTTTCAGGACCGATTCCACTCCCGACACAAAAGACTGTTTATACAGTGTTGCGTTCACCGCACGTGGATAAGAAGTCACGGGAGCAATTTGAAGCACGAACACACAAACGCCTTATTGACATTTTTAGTTCTACACAAAGAACGATTGATGCTCTTATGCGATTAGAATTACCAGCCGGTGTAGATGTAGAAGTTAAAGTATAAAATGACTCTTTGGAGAACTTAAAATAATGAGCGCATTGATAGGAAAAAAGCTTGGAATGACAAGCGTGTACAACGATAAAGGTGACCAAATACCGGTAACGGTAATTGAAGCCGGTCCTTGTCCGGTTGTTCAAGTAAAAACAAAAGATACTGATGGATATGCATCTGTTCAGATTGGTTTCGGAGAAATCGCAGCACGTAAAATTAACAAGCCGTTAGGCGGACATTTTAAGAAAGCTGATGTTGAACCGACTCGTCATTTGAAAGAATTCCGTCACTTACCGACTACATTATCAGTTGGTGAAGTACTAACAGTAGAAAACTTCACAATCGGAGATAAAGTTAAAGTAAGTGGAACAGGCAAAGGTCGCGGATTCCAAGGAGTTGTTAAGCGTCACCATTTCGGTGGTGTCGGTATGGCAACTCACGGACAGTCTGACCGTCCTCGCGCCCCAGGTTCAATCGGTTCTTCTTCCTATCCATCGCGAGTATTCAAAGGTCTTAGAATGGCTGGGCGTATGGGTGGAAAGAGAATCTCAACAAGAAATCTTGAAATCATTGATATCATGCCGGATACAAACATTCTCCTTATCAAAGGAAGTGTACCGGGAGCAATTAATTCTTTGGTCGAAATCGTAAAGTACTAAACGAGAACATACAATGTTAGTAAATGTATTAAATAGCGCCGGACAAAATGCGGGACAGGTTGAATTGCCTGATGAGGTTTTCGGTGTAGAGCCTCATGAACATGCGATGCACCTTGCAGTACGTGTATATTTGTCGAATCAACGTCAGGGAACACACAAGACAAAGACACGTTCCGAAGTATCGGGCGGCGGTAGAAAACCGTGGAAACAAAAAGGACGTGGAACAGCTCGTTCAGGATCAAATCGTTCACCTGTATGGGTGGGTGGAGGAACGGTTCACGGACCTAAGCCACATCTCTACAAGTTGGATTTGCCGAAGAAAGTTCGCCGTCTTGCACGTAAATCTGCTTTCTCGCTTAGACTTCAAGAAAACAGTCTGTTTGTTGTAGAAGATTTGTCATTTGGTGAAATCAAAACAAAACAAATGGTTGCAGTTATGAAGGCTTTAAACCTTGATACTCAAAAAACATTGTTTTTAGTAGCTGACAGCGAAAAGAATGTAGTATGTTCAGCAAGAAATCTACCTCTTTTGTCAACTACTGTTGCAGATAAAGTTTCAACGTATGACATCTTGAATCATAAAAGATTGCTCATATCAAAAAGCGCAATTGAAAGAATCGTAAAAACATTTCAAAATTAATAGACGTCGGATTTGAACATCATGATAACTGTATTACAACACCCGATAATAACCGAAAAAGCATCCAATATCGGACATCTCCGCCAATATGTATTTGCTGTGGAAACAGATGCTAATAAGGTTCAAATCAAGAATGCTATCGAATCTATGTTTGAAGTGAATGTTATTTCAGTTCGCACAGTGAGAGTAAAAGGCAAAGCAAAAGTACGTATGACTAAAAAAGGTGTGATGCGCGGCAGAACCAACCTTAGAAAAAAAGCATATATAACTCTCAAAGAAGGTCAGACACTAGATGTCGTGACAGGTGAAGGTTCGGACGAATAATATTTCCTCTTAAATTGAATTAAATTACAATGGCACTTAAAATATTTAAACCGATTACTCCCGGTACAAGATTTTACTCGGTAAGTACTTTTGACGAAATTACTAGAAGTACTCCTGAAAAGTCTTTGACTGTAACTCTGACAAAATCGGGTGGTAGAAATAATACCGGACGTATAACATCACGTCACAGAGGTGGCGGACACAAACGTAAATATCGTATTATTGACTTCAAACGTAATAAATTTGATATACCAGGTATAGTAGAAACTATTGAATATGATCCGAACCGTTCTTGCCGTATTGCGTTAATTCAATACAAAGACGGCGAAAAAAGATATATTCTTGCACCGGAAAAAATAAAAGTAGGTCAAACTATTATTTCTGGTAAAAGTGTAGAATTACAAGACGGTAACGCACTTCCAATCGGCAGAGTTCCTGTAGGTATGTTTGTTCATAATATTGAACTCAAACCGGGTAAAGGTGGACAAATGGCACGCAGTGCCGGAACATCCGCTCAACTTGTATCCGTTTCAAACGGCTATGCTCAAGTGAAATTACCATCAGGTGAAATTCGTTCCGTAAGTGCAGATTGTATGGCTACGCTTGGAGT
>CALMMI010000671.1 GCA_937868245.1 uncultured Ignavibacteria bacterium
TGATTGGATTTACCTTACTGAGACGGTCTTCAACAGTGCTGAACGAACAATTTAAGGGTAATTGCTCGATTGCAATATGGAGTTTTTTACTTAATGTATCGATTTTAGGGTTAATGATGTCTATTTCCCCTGTTATTGTTTCGTCTTTATGGTCTAACCAGACTGTTTGATTGCCGATAAGCACACCATTGTATGCAAGTGTATCGAATTGCCCCTTTATGGTGATTACAGGCTTCTTGTATGTACCGTTTAGGGTAGTGTTCAAGTTCGATATTCTACCCGAAAGTGATGCCAGAAGATGCTTCTGACTTTCGCTAATGAATGGAAATGTATATAATTCTTTTAGAGGGAATTTCTGAACATTTACAGTAAAATCCTTAAATAAAGAATCCGAAATCAGTCCGCTCATGCTGATTTTCTCAGCATCTTTACGAGTTAGTTCAAGTTTAGCAATATTTACTCCTAATGGTGAAATCGTCATATCAGCCTTGCTTGCCAAATACCAGACCTTACCACCATATCCTACTGTTAACGTATCGAGTAACATTGAAAGTGATTCATTTTTATCATAAGTGAAAGAACCGTTTACACCAACTCCTACCATGTAGTTATAGTACACACCTGCTGAGATTGCCCCAACAGAGCCATTGTTTTTATACGTAATAAAGGGATTCTTAAATACTATATCGTTAACGGTAATAATTGAATCGCATCTCGCCTGTATGTTCATATCTTGGAGCATACTATATCCGTCATGCTTGATGGTTGCGCTCGCTTTTAGCATCAATGGATCGGTCTTTATGATAGTCTCACCTGTTTTCAACAAGGATGATATTACTTTCAATGTGTCAATAGTAACGGAAGATGCTTGTGAATCGGAGTGAATTGCTCCAACAAACACTCCCCTGCTTTGCAGTGAGAAATCTGAAGGAAACAGAGTAGAAATCGGTGAAATGTCCCTAAGGTTTATCCTGAATTTCATATCAATCGGTTCAACGGGATGTACAAACGTTTTCCCGTTTTCTGCAGGCGGAACTTCCCAAGCAAACCTGCTTTTTGTTTGCAGAGTACTTACCTTTGTTATATTGTATTTAATATAATCAGAGTAATATTCTGCCTGCTGAGAGCATTCCTTGATAAGAGATTCGAATGTAAACTTGCCATCAAGCAGCATATTCACAAATGTAGATCGCAGCCTGACAGTTCTTGTTTGCAACTCTCTATTTCTGTCGATTGTAACATTTAACTTCCAGGGTAGTATAGTTAAATCTTTGAAAGTAACAATATTGAATTCGGCATTCAGTTTTCCTTCCAAGCTATCGGGGTGGTATCCGTGTCCACTTGCTGTTATATTGGCAGTCATGGATGTAGGAAGCTGATTATTAGCCATTAGCTTTGCAAGAGGAAATGTTTCAAATTGAGCTTTGAAATCATACAGCGGGTTTTTGAGATTCCTCATATCAAACTGACCGGAAAGCGATAGTGTTCCCGGTAATCCCGGAGCTGTATCCGTCGAATCGTGAGGTTCAAGATAGGAGTATTGGTCTTTATCGTTCGGTTCCTGTACATCAAGAAACAGTGTATCAACAGTTACCAATCCTTTATCTCGGCTTTTTCCGGCAAAAAGAGCTTTCGTGAATTTCTTTCCTGCTATTGAAGAATTCCATGCTTCAATTCTTGCTTCTGCGTCTAACTCGTCGAGCATAATCCCCTTACCTACAATTTGAACTTTTGCATTCAAAGAACTTTCAAGTTCCGGATTGTGAGTTATCGCACCAAGGTTAATATTTTCTACTGTTGCATCAGCATGATAAGCTAGTGGACTTCTAAAAAACAAAGTCATTTTACCGTCAACACTACCGGATTTAGTATTCGTAGTAGCTGTAATCTCTATTGAATCCGAAGGCACGGCATTCACAAATGCTTTACGAATTTGTACAGTTCCTAAAAAATCAAGTTTAGGCAAATGGAGAACAGGAGTAACCCGTTGAAGTTCATCGTAATTAATCAGTGAAGTTTCGGCGTTTGCAGTAAATGTCAGTTTTTCAGGTTTATCGAGATGTTTTAATTTTCCTGATGCAATTAAATGTGAAAGCGGACTGTCGATTCTAAGCTTTTTTACATTCATCACCGGCAATTTACCCTCGGCATCAATTACAAGTTTGTACGTGCCGCTTACACCTGCATCAGGAAGGAATCGAAGCAAATCTTCTGTAGCAAGGGAATCTGCTTGCAAAGAAAGTTTGATTGGAGCTGAGGAGAGTTTACTTGAAGTGATTGCTTCAAATATATTAAGAGAATCAACCTTAGCTTGTAATTGAAGACGTGTATCCGGGGTCTCGAAGTTCATCTCATTTACTTCAAGCCCTTGTTTATTAGCAGCTACATTAAGGGATAAATTCTTTAACGAGAAACCATCCCGTTCCTCGAAACTCAGTGTTTTAAGATGAAGCTTGTAATCATTTTTAGGAATATCGGCGTCAGCTGACAGAGTAATGTTGGCATTCCATAAGTGAAGATGCCCGAAATCAAATGTGCCATATCTGGAAATAGGCGCAAGGGAATCTTCCATTATAATTGTGGCATTTCGTATGGATATATCGTAAGCGTGTATAAAATAATCGAAAGGTTTGGCAGGGGTTGTATCGGTAACCGGCTTGGCAATGTGCTCAACATTCCAGGAACTGTCCTTACTCCTCAGAATTTTGATACGCGGACTTTCAATCGTAAGATGAGAAACGTAGATTTTTTTATTAAGGAACTGCTCTAAGTCGTACCCGATTGATATTTCTCTCGTAACAAGAACAGTATCTCCGCTTGCAATCAAGCGGACATCGTGGAGGGTTAAGCCTCTCAGCAGGTTGATTTCAATATCAGAAAATTCTACATGTCCCTGCAATTGGTCATTCAAAAAGTTCTGCAAAAATGGTGTTGCCCATCTGCGGAAACTTTCTGTTTGCGTTACGAGAACAACACTTACACTTATAAAGATAAGAAATAAGAGTAATCCAATTACAGTACGCCGGATAAAACGACCTATAAAAAAAAGGACACGTTTCCATAACGGTTTACGTTCGATTGGCGCGTCTTTATTTTCGAGGTTTTCCATTCAAGATTTTGGTGTATAGTGTGTAAAACTATGCAAATATACGTATAGAGACCGATAAGAGTGTAATTGTTTGAATATTAAATAATCACCAACGAAATGAACAAGTTTTTTACACTCATAAGTTATCACCCGTTAGATGTAAAAAAACCGTTTCGTTTAATTTTTCTGACGGTACAACAATAAATTATCAAAAAGCATTCCGTTTTACAAAATCTCTGCTCTCTCTTCAAAATAAAAGCTCTCCCTGCAACTACTATGCAGGGAGAGCTTTTATAATACATGTTTATGTATTCTTAACGTTGAATTACAAAAGGCAACTGAACAGTTTTTGTACCAATTGTTACCAAAGCAGTGTAGTACCCGTTTGATACATAAGTACCGTTTAGGACACTATCCCACGAAAGGGCAAATTCACCTGCGGAAGTTACTGCAGTAACAGTATGATAGACAGCATTACCTAAAGCATCGAAAAT
>CALMMI010000672.1 GCA_937868245.1 uncultured Ignavibacteria bacterium
CGTATCATAGTACCGTTTCGCGGTCGTCGTTATTTAGCTGTATGTGGTGTGGCAAGCGATCCGAACGTTTACTATTTTGGTGCAACAGGTGGTGGAATTTGGAAAACTTCTGATGGAGGTGATTCTTGGGTAAATGTATCAGACGGTTTTCTTACAACCTCATCGGTTGGAGCATTGAAAGTTGCACCCAGTGACCCGAATGTGATTTATGCAGGTATGGGGGAATGCGATATTCGCGGAAATATTTCCTATGGTGACGGAATGGTAAAATCGGTAGATGCAGGAAAAACGTGGCAATATATAGGATTGAAAGAAAGCTTTGCTATCGGTAAAATTGCAGTTCACCCCCAAAATCCGGATATTGTGTACGCTGCTGCAATGGGAAGAATTTTCG
This sequence comes from uncultured Ignavibacteria bacterium, assembly GCA_937868245.1. Classification (GTDB taxonomy): domain Bacteria; phylum Bacteroidota; class Ignavibacteria; order Kapaibacteriales; family UBA961; genus JADJXV01. The sequence continues at coordinate 395 of CALMMI010000672.1, forward strand.
GAACAAACCAGGAACGGGGAGTATTCCGTTCCAAAGATGGAGGAACGACTTGGCAGAAAATCCTCTCGAAAAACGACAGCACAGGAGCAATTGATGTTCAACTTGACCCTTTTAACCCACGCACAGTATATGCCGCCCTGTGGCAAACACACCGTAATGCATATCAGATGGAAAGCGGAGGAACAGGGAGCGGCTTGTGGAAATCAACCGACGGCGGAGATACATGGGAAGAATTAACTCATAATGCAGGACTGCCCACAGGACTGGTTGGCAAAATCCGTATAGCTCCATCACCTGTCAAGCAAGGCAGAATATGGATTATGCTCGAAAATGAGCATGGCGGAATGTTCCAAACCGATGATGCGGGTAAAACATGGACACGTACAAGCGAAGACAGGAATATCCGCCAAAGGGCATGGTATTTCAGTCATGTTTTTGCAGACCCAAAAAGTGAAAATACTGTGTATGTTCTCAATGTAGGGTGGTATAAATCTATCGATGGAGGAAGAACATTTCACGGGATGGGAAGTATGCACGGGGATCACCACGATTTGTGGATTGCACCCGATAACCCGCAGCGGATGATCCTTGCCGACGACGGCGGGGCAACGGTTACAGTAAGCGGTGGCAAAAATTGGACGGAATTGGATATCCCGACCGCGCAGTTCTATCATGTTACCTTAGATAGCAAATTCCCGTACCGTGTCTATGGGGCACAGCAGGATAATTCCAGTGTAGGGATTGCAAGCAGATCATTGGGGTGGTCTATTGATAAAAATGATTGGTTCCCGGCTGCCGGAGGAGAAAGCGGGTATTTGGCGGTTGATCCGCTGAATAACGATATTATTTATGGTGGGAATTATGGAGGTTATTTAACAAAACTGAACAGAAGAACTGAGCAGAATCAGGAAGTTTCGGTCTATCCTGAGAATCCTGTCGGGAATGCTCCTGAAACACATAAATACCGTTTTCAGTGGACATATCCGATTGTTTATTCTCCTCATGATCCGCATGTATTGTATGCTTGCGGCAATCATGTTTTTCGCTCAAGCGACGAAGGAATGAGCTGGGAAACAATCAGCCCTGATCTGACCACTAACGATAAAACCAAACAGATTGCATCCGGCGGGATGATTACTAAGGATAACACAGGGGTAGAAACCTATTGTACAATCTTTACATTTGCTGAATCACCTACGGAGCGGGGTGTTTTATGGGCAGGGAGCGATGACGGATTGGTACATATAAGCCGTGACAACGGGAAAAACTGGACAAATATTACTCCCAAAGATTTGCCGAAATTCTCATTAATAACAATGATTGAAGCTTCGCATTTTGATCAGGGGACTGCATTTCTTGCTGCCACCCGTTATAAATCAGCCGACGATCAAACACCGTACCTGTACAGGACAACAGATTTCGGTGCATCGTGGAAACGAATAACAAACGGAATACCCAAAAACGCATACACACGTGTTATACGCGAAGATTTATGGAAGAAAGGTTTGCTGTATGCAGGAACTGAAACAGGACTATTTATATCATTTAATAACGGCGGTGACTGGCAGCCGTTTCAGTTAAATCTACCAAATACCCCTATTCACGATTTGGCGATTCATCCCAGAGAGAAAGACCTGGTTGTTGCTACACACGGAAGGTCATTTTGGATTTTGGATGACCTAACGCCATTACATGAAGTAATGGATAAAAAGAGTGAGATTGAGAAGTCTTCTGCTTATCTTTTCTCGCCGCGGCATTCATACCGTATCGACGGTGGAAGCTGGCACGTTGACGGAATGCAAACAGGTGAAAATGCTCCAAATGGTGTACTTGTTCATTACTATGTACCTGTTCCTCCTGAAAAAGAACTTCAATTGCAGTTCTTTGATTCAAGGGATTCTCTGATTATTACATACTCAATAAAAAAAGATAAAAAAGGTGAGCCGGTAAAAGACAATAAGGACTTTTATCCCGATAAAGAAAAGAAAACACCCGAAATTATGACAGCTGACACAGGTTTGAACAGATTCGTTTGGAACATGGAATACCCTGCTGCAACCGAAGCTCCGGGTGTAATGTGGGGTGCATACACCGAGGGACCAAGAGCAATTCCGGGAGTGTATTCTGTACGTTTAAAATTGGGTGATTCTGCAATAGCAACTCGAAAATTTGAAATTCGAAAAGATTTGAGAGTAACTGTTGCAGATGAAGATTTTGCAGCACAGTTCGACTTACTGATGAAGATAAACAAAAAAGTAACCGAAACTCATGACGCAATTAATACTATACGTGATATCCGCGCGCAAATAAACGGGCTTCTGGGAAAATTTACGGATACGCTTAAAGTAAAGCCAATCAAGGAAATTGCCAAACCGATTACTGATACTCTTACTTCTGTTGAAGAGGAACTTGTACAAACCAAAGCTAAGAGCGGACAGGATTTATTGAATTTCCCGATGAAATTGAATAATAAACTTGCTGCTCTTACTCCAACTATAGCATCTGCTGATTCACGACCTACAAAACAGTCCTATGAAGCATTTACTGATATTTCCAGTAGAATCGACATTCAGTTAAACCGGATGAAAAAAGCGTTGGAGAAATTGCCTGCACTCAACCAAGCCGTTAAGGATGCAGATATTCCCGCAGTAAAAGAGAAGGAGAAAAAAGACAAATAATATGTTATTGAAACTGAACTGTAATCTGTCATCTTGAGACGTTCTCAATTGGTACGTGTCTTTGTAAGTAAAGCTAATAATTCTTTTTCGAAAATTTGTATTGTGAAACAATCAATAAGAATAGAATGAGCAACTTACATAAATCCATACAAGTTTTCAGGATGACAAATTACAGTATGTTCTCTGTTCGGTGCTTTAGCGTGTTATTCACCTGTCTCCTGATGCTTACCGGTGAACTTTCAGCACTGAAACCATTACCGTTGATAATACCTGTAAACGGTGCGATTCCAAATGTTTCTTCCAAACTCCCTGAGAGATACAACCTACTTGCAATCAACCATATCTTGATGGATACCATTAATCCACTCAACCACAGTTCATTCCTTATCCCTAACATCCCAACACCCGATAACATCTTTCTTACCCTAAATGTTCAGCGATACGATGTAATTGCTCCATCGGGATATATTGTGGAAGGAACTGAATCGGGAAATAGAATAGTGGATATTCCAAAATATTTTTCAGTAAGCGGTACAGTGGTAGGGAAGTCCAATTCATTCGTTTACCTTACAATTTTTGAGAAATATTGTGCAGGGTATATAGAGCTGAAGAAACCGTCGGGCGAGCCTTACCGCTTAATAATTGCCCCCGATGATGTTACAAATAAACACCCTGTAATGGTAATCTACAATGAAGCAGATATTCCTAATGCTATCCCCAAAACTATCAATTGTTCAGCAGAAACATTACCCGGCTATGCCGAGAATTTCAAACGGATAGTTAACTCGATGCAGCAGTATAAAAAAGGGCATACCAAGGAGAATACCGTGCTTGAAAGGAAAATTCTTGTCAGCCGGATTGCCGTTGAGTGCGACCCGCGGTTCTATGCTGCAAACAATTCAAGTATTTCGTTGGCTGCCAATTATGCAATCGCTCTCGTTGGAGCTTCTTCTGCAATTTACAGGCGCGATGTGTCAATCTCTCTTGAAGTCCCTTTTCTGCGTATTTGGAGTTCAGGATCTCCCTACAACGGAACATCAAAATACGAACTTCTTTCACAATTGACCGATTACTGGAATCAGAATATGCAATCTGTTAAGCGGTCGGCAACAGTTCTATTAAGTGACAATGCAATAGGTGGAGGACTGGGTGAGCTTGGGGCTGTATGCGAGGAAAATAGAAGCTATTGCGTGTGCGGGCCACGTTCCTTACTTTCTCTGCCTGCGGCGGGATATGAATGGGATATTGATGTACTATCGCATGAACTCGGGCATGTGTTTGGTGCCGCCCATACACATAGCTGTGATTGGAGTCCTGCAATTGATTCATGCTATGAATCAGAGGGAGGCTGTTATACTCAAGTTACGTCTCGCATAGGAACTGTAATGAGCTATTGCCATCTTTATTATTCGATTGACCTGAGATTTCACCCGCGGGTTGCCTCGCTTATACGGTATAATATGGAAAACAAGTCGTGTATATCTCACCTATCGGGAACACCGGCTTTTGATGTTTCTGTTGTTGAAATTAACAATCCTTCAAATGGCAGCAGATATCTAAAAGGTTCAAGTTCTAAATCATCGGCAATTATCCGTAATGGCGGAACACAAGCTCTGAATAATGTTTCAGTTTCTTGTGCTATCAGGCATCTTAATAATACCCAAATTACAAGTACTTCAAGAAACATTACAGTTCTGGCGGCAGGCGCAAGTACTGAAGTACAGTTTGATGATGTTCTGTTTCAAGAAGCGGGCTTGTATCTTACGGAAGTATCGGTATCCTATTCGGGAGATGAAATACCGCAGAATAATAAACTGTCGCAACCATTTGAAATAATAACGAATCCTGCTCAGAAATCCATTTCAGTACTTTCGCCGAATGGTGGGGAGAGCTTTACAGCAGGTTCAAATATTACCGTTTCCTGGAAACAAACAGGTATGGCAAATGTGTTTCTGGACTATACTTCCGATAACGGGTTGAGTTGGAATACACTTGCATTTAATACTTCAGCACCCAAAGGTTCATACTTATGGACAGTGCCGCCAATTAATACTAAGCAGGCAAGGATTCGTATCAGGGATATTAACTTTTCAAATATAGAGGATGTGAGCGATGCAGTCTTTTCAATTGTAACGGAAAAGGATGTACAGGCGGTAGAGTTTGCTTCGCCATTGCCAAACTCAGATGTGAAAGGAGAGATTTCGCCGTTGGTGCTCGTTCGGAATAATGGTACAAAGACTCAAACAGATATTCCTGTTCGGTTGCGTTTTATAAGCCGTTCCAACGGGAATGAAGTTTACAGTGAAACTGTACATGTGCCATCAATCCAGCCTGATTCTGTGGTTTCGGTTTCATTCCCCAAAATGCGCCTGCTCCCCGACGGAATGTATATATTTATTGCACGAACATTGTTATCAGGCGATCAAAATATTTCAAATGATTCCATTGGTCGATCTTCAGAGATTAAAGGATTTTCTCCACCACTGCCGATGACAGGTAAAGGTGAAAACCGCTTGGCAATTTTGAATTGGAGAAGTGCAATTTCGCCAAAGATTGCGTCATTTACACTTTATAAGGGAACAACTCAGAGAGCATTACGCAGGCTTGTATCTGTACAGAACACTGTTTTATCATACTTGGATGAAAATCTGACAAATAACCAAGAGTATTTTTACTGTGTTACGTCCCAATCAAACCCTCCGGATTCACTGTACATTGATGGAATATCAGTAGTACCAAAAGGTACAGGTAGCGGATTACCTGCTGCACCGGTTTTGGTTTCTCCAAAAGATAACGCCATGTCACTGGCTATGCCCTTTACCCTTTCATGGGCTTCGGGTGAGCCGACGGTATTCAATTATAATATTCAAATTGCAACAGATGCAGCTTTTACGAATATTGTGAACGAACGGACACAAAAGGAAACTACAGGATATAGTCAATTTTTGGATTTTAATACTACCTATTTTTGGCGTGTACGGTCGATGAATGGAGCTGGGGTAGGTGATTGGTCTCAAGTACGGAAATTTCAAACATCCGATAAATGTCCCACGTTTGCTTATAATGGTAACGGCTTGAACAGCTACATGAATATACCGGATTTCAAGTGGAGCGGTACGAATATCACCATTGAGTTTTGGAATTATGTTGAGTCAAAAAACATACAAACTTCATGGGCTTTTGAAATGGGTGATGATAAAGATGGAAGTAATGCCTGCAGGGCTGCTGTTCCCCATGGAGATGGAAAACTATATTGGGATTACGGGTATGTGGATTTCGGGGCACGGTTAGTAATACCATACTCACAATATACAGACAAATGGACTCATGTTGCATTAATGGCTGACGACACTACCCTTCGGATTTATTTAGACGGTCAGCTGGCAGGAAGTGCACCGCGGATAGGTTATCCTACTCCAATGAAAGGGCTGGTAATCGGTACATTACAGAAAGAAACGTTCTTTACTCATTTTGGTAAAATTGATGAGTTTAGGGTTTGGAATGGTGCAAGATCAGAACAGGAAATACAGTACGATATGAATCACTCCATTGAACCACAAACAGGGCTAATGGGGTATTGGAAATTTGACGAAGGGACAGGCTTGAACGTAAAAGATGCAAGTGGGAATAATAATCCTGGTGTTCTAACAAATGCATCGATATGGTCATCGTCCGATTCTCCCATTAGCTGTTCTGAAGGAACATCGGATGCTAATGAAAACCCTTCCGTACAAGAAAAAAAGGCACTCTCGATTTACCCTAATCCGACCTCCCTATCTGCAACGGTTTCATTTAGAGCGAAGAAGAATCAATACACAAGAATTGAGATGTATTCTGCCATAGGCGAAAAAGCAATGACAATATTCGAGGGGTATCCTCACTCTGATAACAATTCTATGAAATTTGATACAGGACTGCTATCACCCGGTGTATATTATTGTTTGCTGCATTGTGGTGAAGAATTAGAGCGCATACCGGTGGTAATCCATAAATAGTATCAATTTCCATAGGGTTGTTATCGCAAAGTATTTGAGTATTTTAAAAGATCTTTTCTTCATGTTAACTTGATATACGGTTGAAACTTTTCGAATAAATAAACGTTTTGGGCATCATTACGATTATGGTATTTAAAGCTACATGCTTATTTATCGGATATGTGTAGTTTTGCACAATAATCTATAACGTTTATGAAAGTTTACAATGAATCAGGCTACAGAACCACAAGCTCATGCCCACTTAGACCCCGTTAACGAAGAAGATATATTCAAGCTATCACGCCCTGACCCCAGTTTGCTCACTCTCTATATAATTTATTCACTCGTAAGCTTGGTATTCTTCCCAATTGTGATGATACCGATGTATTTTCATTATCATACGTTGCGATATAAATTTGACAGTGAAGGCATAAGTATTGCCTATGGTATTTTTTGGCGTCGGGAAAGTTATGTTACGTATGCACGGATTCAGGATATTCATGTAACCCGTAATATTTTTGAACGGTGGTTAGGATTGGGCACTGTGGCAATCCAAACAGCATCGGGCAGCGCAAATTCAGAAGAATCAATTTCCGGTATGAAGGAATTTGAGCAGATTCGAAATTTCCTTTATGCACGGATGCGCGGAATTACTTCAACTAACACACCCCGCCAAACACCAACTTCGGCAGCCGGTTTATCTAACACTGAAATAGAAGTACTTACTTCCATTCGTGATGAACTTCGTGCTACCCGCCTTCTGATAGAAAGGAAAAACAATAATGGCTGAGTCATTGGTGGGTTTTGTAAAAAACCTTGTTTTTCCCCTCCTGAAAATTGAATCGGTTAGTCCGAAAATCCCCCACGGACATGAAAACGATAAGTTTCTAAGAGTTCTGCGTGCGGACAAATCGTATTGGAGTTTTTTGTTGTTTTGTTGGTGTTCGTATTCACTCTTATGGATTGTTGCGTTAAGTATTCATGTTGTCCTAATCGTGCTAACTGCCCCATATTTGATATGGCAGGCAATACTTATAACTCTTATAGTGATCACGAAAATTATAGTATTGTTTGTAGTTACCCGAATTGATTATGAGCTGCGGTGGTATATCATTACCGATACAAGTATTACAGTCCGTCAGGGAGCTTGGACAATCCGTGAGATAACAGTTTCGTATCAGAATATTCAGAATGTTAGTGTATCCCAGGGTCCGCTTGAACGGTATTTTGGTTTTGCAAATCTTCAAATAGATACAGCGGGAAGCTCCGGTGCAAAGGCTCATGGGAAAGGGATAAACCCGAATAGAGCGGTACTTCGGGGTATTGTGAATGCACCTCAGATTCGCGATATTATCCTCGATAATCTTCGTTCTTTTCGTAATTCAGGTTTGGGGGATTTGGATGACCATAACCCCAAAGAAAGTGTAATAATGAATGAGAATCGCCTTGCACTACTGCAAGAAATTGCCGCTGAAGCACAGGGGCTTCAGCGAGCTGTAAATTCTTCTGAAAGTCCGGACGGCTTGTAGTTTCCTAAGAAACAGTGTGATAATTATCCTTGCTGTGTTAGCATTAACGCCTTCAGTAGCACATCCAACCAATTGAGAATAAATCACTAAGTCACTTTAACCTGAATTTAACTTGTTCGGTCGTTATTGTTGTTGTATCTTGATTCTATAGTTAACTCGAAATGATGGTGATATTGTAAATATTTATCCTTCAGTTTTGTATGATGTAACGTATAACAGGTAACACAACATAAATTTTACTCAGGTTAATAACATGAATATCGACAGTGAAGCCCTAAAAAATGAGTTAGAGACACTCATGAAGAAAATGATTGATACAGTTCATGAGCGACATTCAGAAATAGAGAAGGTGTCAGAAAGCCAAAGAATAAGTGCAGTTAATTTGATTCAGTATCTTACCCTTCGAAAGGAAGATATTAGATTATTGCAGGATAAGCTGCATATAGCAGGGCTGTCGTCTCTTGCCAGCAGTGAATCACATATACTCAGGCAAGTTCAAGCATTGCTTCTTCGTTTAGGAAAGAAATTTTCTCCTAAGGATATTTCTTTGTGTGACTATACAAAGGGTCGGGATCTTATCAAATCACGATCAAACCAACTGTTTGGGGCAAAGAAGGATTCTAGGATTCCCTATTTGATGGTAACATTTGATTCTCTTCTTGAAGATAATCATCAGATGGTAGTAGATTTACTCAATGCAGGAATGAATATAGCCCGTATCAATTGCGCTCACGACAATGACAAGTCATGGAAAAAAATGATTGAATCGGTTCGGAAAGCAAGTAAGGAAACAGGTATATCATGCAAAATATATATGGATATCGGTGGTCCAAAAATGAGAACGACTATTTTAGGGAAGGGCAAAAAATCTGCAAAAGTAACCCTCTATGAAGGTGATGAGTTTACATTAGCCGAAAAAGATGCTAAGTATGATACTTCGGGTATTGTAATCGGATGCGATGAGAAAGATATTGTCAAGCAATTGAAAAGAGGAGAAAGAGTGCTTTTTGACGATGGAGTGATAGAGGCAATTGTACTTTCAAATCACAATGGTCTTGCCAACTTAAAAGTTGTTCGTAACTCTAAAAAGAAAAATACGTTAAAGGCACAAAAAGGAATGAACTTCCCTGAATCACATTTTACAATCCCTGCACTTACTGAAAATGATCGGCTTGCACTCCCCTTCATTTGTGAACATGCAGATTTAATCGGGTATTCTTTTGTTCGTGAAGCATCAGACATTAAAAAATTGCAGAAAGAGCTCTCTCAGTACAACAAAAAGCCAACTATTATTTTGAAGATTGAAACATCCGATGCTGTGAAAAATCTACCTTCATTACTTTTACAAGGTATGCATGAAGACGTTTTTGGCGTTATGATAGCACGCGGAGATCTAGCCGTTGAAATTGGTTTTGAACGTATGAGCGAAATACAGGAAGAAATCTTATGGATTAGCGAAGCGGCTCATGTTCCTGTCATTTGGGCAACTCAAGTGCTCGATAACCTCAACAAATCAGGAATAGCAACCCGATCAGAAGTTACTGATGCTTTTTATGCCGGACAGAGCGAATGCGTGATGTTGAACAAAGGTGAATACATCCTCAGAACTCTAAAGGCTCTTACTGATATTCTCCGCAGAAGTGGAGAGCATCATGTAAAGAAAAGATTTGCATTCAGACCTATGCAAATTGCCTCACGTTATTTGAAATCCTGATGTGATAAGTTATTTGTACCACTAAAGTAACAGCCATGCAACCCATGGGTGGGAATCATGATTCATTTGTTTAGAATTGCATCTACTACAAACACTTGATTTGCTTAGTTCATGCAGGTGCGTAGCAAACAAATTTAGTAATGCCATTCTCCTTAACATTTGCTAAATTTGCACGTAATTGCTTACTAAATACAAATATTCAAAGGGCATATTAGATTTAGCAACAGAAGGAATACGAAAACAAATTCAAACAATACTATTATCATAGTGCGTTTGTTATCTTCATGAAAAAATTCTCTCGCAGTAATTCAACATAGTATTTTCCCCAACAAAAATTTGCAGAGAGAACCCAAAAGTAAGAGAAGTTATATCAGTATCAAATGCCAATTTATTATTTAATACTTTCAAGGTATCTTTATTATGTACGGAATAGTTAATAAATCTATCGAAGAATTGATAACAAGCAATTACGGTCAGGAAACTTGGGAAGCGATAAAAGAAAAAGGTGATATTGATATTGATTTTTTTCTTGCTAACGAACCGTATGATGATGAAATTACATTCAAACTTGCAGGAGCAGCAGCTGAAGTTTTAGGCATTACAGTAAAGGATGTTTTGTTTGTATTCGGTGAATTCTGGATTCTGAAAACATGTAAGGAAAAATACGGAAGTTTACTCGAAACAGGTGGATATACATTGAAGGATTTTTTAGTGAATCTGCCAACCTTTCATAATAGGGTTATGCTTGTTTATCCACTGCTTACCCCACCTGAATTTACCGTTGCCAATGCAACAGACAATTCCATCGAGATAAATTATTTTTCTGTTCGCAAAGGATTACAAGATTTTGTATTCGGTTTGCTCAGCGGGCTCGGCAAATTATATAACACACCTACGGAAATCACGTTACTTAAAAGTCGTGCTGAAGGTAATTCGCATGAAGTATTTAAAGTGAGTTGGTAATGAGTAACTCCATTACACTACAGAATGAACAATTGCATCGTTTATTCCCGTTCTTTATTATTGTAGATAAGAATCTCAAAATTGTGGATTTTGGTGATTCTATCGCAAAAATGTGTTCTGTCCAAAAAGATTCTAGTTTCGTTTCGTGTTTTTCGCTTCAAAGACCTTATTACCAAATTACTGCATTTGATGATTTGATAGCTTTAGTCAGTCAGTTTGTAGTGTTGCAGGAAATCGACAAAAGCTATCCTGTGCTCAAAGGTCAATTCGAAGTTATTGAAAATGATTCCAAAATACTGTTCGTGGGCACTCCCTGGTTCGGAAGTATGGACCAGCTTACCTCTGCCGGACTTACCGTAACCAACTTCGCCGCACACGATCCTACCGTGGATTTTTTACATGCACTAAAAATTCAAGAAAATGTAAACGAAGATATAAAACAGCTTCTTGCTAAGGTAAGCGAGCAGAAAAATGCTTTAAAACGCCTATCCCTTATTGCCCAAAAAACACAAAATGCGATTATAATTACCAACAGTAACGGAGTAATCGAGTGGGTAAATGAAGCATTTAGAACAATTACCGGATATTCGACAACAGAGGTTTTGAATCAAAAGCCAGGGGAGATACTTCAAGGAAAA
>CALMMI010000673.1 GCA_937868245.1 uncultured Ignavibacteria bacterium
TTAAAATTCAATGTTAGGCTTGCCAATCAATTGTCTCTTTTTGTAAAAAAGTACTGCTTCCATACCTATATGTTTACATAACACTAATGTACTTATGAGTACTTAAAGTTAGTATTTTTCCCTTAGGATGAAGTAATACCTCAAAATACTTCCACTCTATTTTCAAACATTATTTGTTTACTGCCCTACGTTACAAAACTCTAAAATAATAAAGCCCTGGCAGATTCAAAAAAGAATCCGTCAGGGCTTTTAAATTACAGTTATTATACTCCCTACGGTCTCGTACCCAACCTAAGATTAACATTCACGCCATGCTCATACGCTTTGTCAATAAAATTATCCAGCTTGATAATTGCGCTGTCCATCCTATTGGCAAAACCTTTGTCGTACAGTAACTTGGTAACCAAGCCGTTTCCTGTTTTCAGATTATCCACAGCTGCCCTCACATCCGAAACCAAACCGTCGGCATTTCCGATAGCAGTTTCACCTTTTGTAATCAAATTCTGTACAGATACCGTAGTTGCATCAAGCTTTGTGAGCAGTTCTCGAACTTTCGGTTCATTCACTTGCACAGCTTTACGGAGGTCTTCACTAAGTGTTTTCAAATTATTGAGTGTAACTTGAAGCTCAGGTTTGTTTTTTTCTACAAAAGAATTGAGCGAGCCGATAAGGTTGTTTGTATTCTGAACGGCTTCGCGCATTTGTGCAACTACTTTGCCATCGCCTAAAAGAGCTGTTGCCGCTGCGCTGATGGTATCCAAACGCTTTATGAGAATCTTTGCATCCCCACCGAGTTCACCTACCATAGCGATAAGTTCGGTTGCATCGGTTGCGATTACACCACTAATTTCACTTTCAGGATTAAAACTTGTAGTCAACTTGCCCGGGAACACATCAATCTTTTTACCGCCGGTAATTTCAAGCATGGAGATTCTTGCAACTGCATCAGGATGAAAATCGGAAAGATCGTCCATCGTTGCACCTACAAGTACACTCCCTTTATCGTTTGCAACCGAGATTACCGAACCTCGTTTTACTCCATTCACCATTACCGGTGAACTTACTTCCACCCCACCCGATGCGGGGAACCGGAAGTTAATTTGGTTCTGCAAGCCGGATACTGACCAGCCGCGACCGAGTGAAATACCAATGATGAGAATAATCAGCGATAGGAGCGTAACTATTCCGACTTTAATTTCTGTTGAACGTTTGGGTGCCATGTTTTATATCTACTTCAAATAATAGTAAGAATTCGATAACGATTGTGCAGTAAGAGAATTGTTAATTTCACTAAAAAAAAAGCCCTTTGCACAAAGGGCTTTTCGGTTTTCTACTCTAATTGTAAGTATCAGAACGGAATATCGTTATTGGGGTGTATAGGATTATGCTGATTCTCATTCGGATTATTTGAAGAGTGTGCATCGCTCGGAGAGCCATCTGCTCGTTGTTTTGTGTCGAGCATTATGATGTTATCAGCTAGTATCTCTGTAAAATATCTGCGATGTCCGTCCTTATCATCGAATGTTCTGGATTGAATCCTACCCTCCACATACAGTTTTGCCCCTTTGTGAATATGTTTCTGGGCAATTTCAGCCAGTCCTCTCCACGCAATAATTGTATGCCATTCTGTTTTTTCTTGGAAATGACCGTCTTTATCTTTCCATGCTTCGGTAGTTGCCAAACTAAAGGTGGCAACGGGTATTCCGCTCGGTGTAAAATTAACTTCGGGATCTTTACCGATATTACCAATGAGCATTACTTTGTTCAAACTTCTCGACATTTAGCACCTCGTTTGATTAACACTAATTAAGAACTGTATTCAAATAAAAGATGATTTACCTCTAAAGCAAAGTAGCTTTTTGCAAAATAGAAAATATTTTGCAAAAAGCTACTAAAAAAGTTATCTCGAATGAAAATAATCCGCTTCAAGGGTATTCTCACCTTTTAGAATACAAATCCACACTCTGAGTTATCCTGCATTAATTGCGTCAGCTGCGGCTTCATTATCTTGCTTTCTGAACGACTCTGCAATTCTGGAAGCTGCCTGGCGAATCACATCGGGATTATTATAGTATCCTGCGCTAACTTGTTGCTGAACTTGCTGCAAGCGTTCAGAAAGTTGGTTGCCTGAAATTTGCCGTGCTTCTGTAGATATTTCGAGTGTATCGTCTCTACGACGAGTTTGTTCAACTTCCGATTGTTTTTGGTCGGTTGTTGTTCGTTGCGCTTGCTCGTATTTTATATTAAGCGATGTGCGCACCGAATCTAATGAGTTAATAGCCATACTGTCACCCCCGTGAGTAAATCATTAAAGATTTTGTTTGTTGAATATTCCGTAAACGATATTGCGCTTCATCCATTCTGCGCTTAATATTTTCGAGCAAGATTGAATCTGCTTGAATAAGATTGTCTATTCTCTCGCCCCATTCAAGGGGATTTCCGCGAAGTTCGCGCTGACCGTTTGCGCTATTATACCACATTCGAAGATTATCGAGTAATAGTTGGCGACGCTCATAAAGGTTGGCAATCAATTCAGCAGCATTTGTAGATTCACCATGAAATTCATCGGAATCAGCTTGCTTGATTACTTCTGCAATCTCTATTGTTACTGTTTCAATTTCGTCAACGGTATTCCAACCTATGGTAGTTTTGTTTTCCATAGAGCAATTAGATAAGTGAGTCCGTAACTTTTCCTTGCTGTTCAAGAGTATTTGCAATAAAATGCGATATTTTCACAGCAACTTCAGTTGGAATTTGCAACACTACTTCATTGGTCTTAGAATTGATAATCTTAAGAATAATTTTCTTAGTGTCCTTATCAATTGAAAACCGAAGCGCAGTATCAGGTTCATTGAAAATCTGCTGAAGATTGTCGGAAAGTTTCGTAATATCTGCTTTCGCAGGATTTTTACGAGTAGCATCCGCAATGGCAGCAGGAGATTTTGCAGTAAGCTCTTCACTGCTCCGCTCTTTCTGTCCGCTTAGTTGCGGCTTAAGATCAGCCGCTTGAACTGTCTGAATTACTGTTGAATTCTGAATTGGAGTTATGTTCATAACGTTCTCCGTAATAATTCTCTAACTTCGAATATTCTATAAATTAAGGAAAGCTGCATATAATTGCAATCGAGCAACTTATTAGCCAGAACTCGAAGAAAATCCATTTAACAGGTTAAATTGTCCCTGAGCTTTTAAATAAACTTCCTGGAGTTTTGTATATTCTTTTCGCAGGCTCTCTGCCTGGCTGTCTATTCTTTTCTGAAGACTTGTTGATTGCTTTGTTACTAATGTAATCTGACTTCTCAATGAACTGTTTTTTGTGCTGATAAAACCATCGTCACCTAATAAATTAGAGATGGCATTCTTTGCCTTTACAGCAAAACCGTCTGCAGTAGTGAACAAGTCGGATATGGCTGTAGGATTGGTTTCTAGGAAACCCTTCAATGTATCTTTATTACTTACACTTAATGTACCGTCATCTGCAATCTTGATTCCAATATCTGTTAAATATTTAGGGTTTCCCGATCCGGCAGTTGTTACAGGGTCGTTGATTAGATTCCGGAGTTTGGAATAAATCGAACGCAGACTCGGGTCAGCACGGAGTGCCGACGAATCTGATTTTAGGTAACGAATTGTATCGTTAAAAGTATCTAAAAACGGTTGAATTACTGTGCTTGCAAGTTTATCTGTATCAACTGCTGTGGTAAGGGTTAGCTGAGAATCCGAAACACTTTGCGCCTTATTGAGTGTTAATGTAACTCCGGCGACCACATCGCTGAACGTGTTTGAATCGCGAGTAACTTGAATGCCGTTTACTTGGATTTGAGAATCCAAATCAGCAAAGTTTGCGAGTTTGTACCCTGCTCCGGTTGGAGTTGAAACTGCCCGGCTTGCACTGTTTGGAGTGAGAGCAGCCTGGGTAATTCCAATATCACCTAATATTTCGCCATCAGTAAAATTGACTTGATTTGCCGCTCCCGTTGTTTTTGAAGTGAATGTCAAGCGTGCGGTTGAAGTGGTATCTTTTACAACGGCTGCCGTTACATTTGATGAAGTGTTTCCGTTCACTGCAGCCGCAATTTTAGCAAGCGCAGTTTCGTTTGTTTCACTTGCACCAAACGTTACATCAGAAGATATTCCATTGATAACGATTGACTTGGTAGTCCCTACAAAAGCATAGGGATCAGTAAGATTTTTCTTACCGGAAACAAGAACATCATTCGAGGCTAATCTATCCACTTTCAGAGTACCCACTCCGATTGTAGCTCCGGCATCTGCTGTGGCAGTTAATACTGAAGAATCACTAACACTTATTTTTTTTGCATTGAAAGTAGCAGCTGCTCCGTCGGCAAGCATACTATCGGTTTTCGCTATAAGATTTTCGAGTTTAGTACGGAATTTATTGAGGTAGGTTTGTCTGTATTCTAGAGTAGATTTTTTTGTTTTTAGGGCATCAAGTCCCGCTTGCTTTGTCTTGCGAAAAGCTTCAATCAACATATCGTTAGACGACTGGCTTCCAGACGAAAGTCCGTTACCAACTGATAATGCGGTTCCTAAAAGATCTGACATGATTGCGCCCTCCCATTGGGAGAAAATAAAACACTAAACTAAAATGTTATCTATTAAACGTACCAATAAACTATTCTAAATTAAATGCGACTGCCCATGTATTACGAAGTTCTTGCATAATTTTCAATGCTTCATCCGATTTCTTTTGCGTAATACATCTCTGGCAATATTCATAAAGGCGATAAAGCCGGGTGGAGGATTCTTCGTATTCGAAATTCAACGCTCCCATTAGTTCTATAAGGACTCGGTTCATACGGCTTACATCATTTCGTTTGCAACTGACGATGAATAAGTCATAAGTCTTGAGCGTGATTTTTTCCGGACTCCACGTAAGGACTTCTTGATCAAGGTAGGAAGGAACATTTCCGTCACCACCATATAATTTTCTTGCAGCTAATTGCTGCGCCGGTGTTGGCATAGTTGATTCAGTTAAAAAATGAGTTGAAAAACACCATTATTAATCTTTTGCAATCCAGAACTCAAATAACGTGCCACTCCGTTTTTCACTATCAAAACTTTTAAGGATAACACAGAAAGGCGGGGGAGAAATCCGCCTTTCTGCATTATTTATTTCTTTGCAACCACATTGATTATCTACCAATATGATTGTTATTTACTCAGGATAATATTATCTGAATAACTGTAAGAATTGTTGCGGATTTTGATTTGCTTGCGACAATGTAGTAATCGAAGTTTGTTGCAAGAATTGAGCTTTCACGAGTTCTAATTGTTCTGTTGCAACATCTGTATCTTGGATACGGGAAATAGCAGCATTGTAATTCGTAATTTGTGATTTGAGCGAATCTGTTTGCGAAGCCAAACGATTCGAAATACCTCCAAGATAAGAAGCAACTTTATTGACGTTATCAAGAGCTGATGCTAAGCTTGTGAGAGTTGTCGAAATATTTGCAGTTGAGAAGACACCCAAATTACTACTGCTGATTGAACTGAGAGAGTTCAAATCCAGACCTGAAACACCTGCAAAATTACCGTTACCTGTTACAGTAGTTAGGAAGTTTCCGCTAATGTTAAAGTTCGATGAGCTTGCTTGAGTTGTCAAATCGACTGCCAATGTGAGTAATGAATTGCTTGCATTAAATCCGATAACAAAGTCACCTGAGAATGTACCGTCCAACAATTGGCTTCCACCGAACACGGTTGAATCTACAATTGTTTGGATTTGTTGAGCAAAACGATATGCAGATTGTGCAAGAGCCACTTTTTCGTTTGTTCCAAGCGCGCCGGATGAAGCTGTTGAAGCTGCATCTTTAATGCTTGTAAGCAAGTTGTTGATGTTGTCGAAAGCATCTTGTGCTATATTTGCAACACTTTCTGCATCCCCTACTGCTCCGAGTGCAGCTTTAAGTGCACCGTTACGTGCTTGCAAAGACCGTGATGTGATATAACCTGCAACATCATCTGATGCTGAGTTGATGCGCTTTCCTGTTGAAAGACGTAATTGACGTAAAGCAACGTTACTGCTTGATGCCTGAAGAGCGTTGTACGCATTTTCGGCGGGAGTGTTGGTGCGGATTCTTCCGGCACCTGAGACTGCTGAGGGCATAATAAACCTCCATGTAATAAGACCTAAAGTTTGGGCGTCCTGCCGTTATGTTTAAGTTCCGAAATCAATTCTCGACGCTATTGTGGAAAACTTTAGAAAAAATTTTCAAAAATTTCAACTATACTATAACACACCAAAAAATCACAGAATGAACCCCATGTAGAATTGTTCATCAATGTTTCTATGTTTCATATACTTCTCTGTGTTTCGATAAGTTCTTCTTTTCCAGTTTTTAGACACATACTAACTGAACAACTTCTTATTTGAATTTATGAAGGAACTTTAGAGGTGGTCAGTAGTATAATATACATCCAATTTAGAAATTGGGATAAGAATTTGATATGCAACAAGAAGGATGGATATTCAATCCTGTGAACACCAAACACTTGAAATTTAACAAATTTCCATAATTATCGTACATTCCTGCCAATCTGTTATCATTAGAATTCAGAATTGTATTATTTTTAAAGAATTTAGAAGGTAAATATGGATGCTGGATTCTCATTCTCCGACGAACTTCGTGAATCATATCAAAGACAACAGATGGAAATCAAACAACGGCTTGAAGATTTTACAAAGGTACAACAGGAAGAATATTTTTATGAATTGTGCTTTACACTCTGCACACCACAGTCGAAAGCAAAGAACGCAATACAAGTTGTTAGAGTTCTAAAGGAAATGGATTTTAGAAACAAACTGTTCAACCCTGCTGAAATTTTACGACTGCCCGAGCATTATATCAGATTCCATAACCAAAAAGGAATATCGCTCATGCAAGCACAGCAGAATTTTGCCACTATAGAACAAGAAATTTTATCTTCAACTTCTGCTTTTGAGAAAAGACAATGGTTAGTTCGGAATGTCCGCGGAATCGGGATGAAGGAAGCAGCGCATTTTCTGAGAAATATAGGGATATTCGGTACTGCCATACTGGACAGACATATTCTGAAACATCTTGCAGCTTGCGGTGTCATTGAAGTTCCTGCATCGCTTTCTCCTTCCCTCTATATTGAAATTGAAAGGAAATGGCAGCAGTTTTCAGAATGGGCAGGGATTCCTCTTGATGAAATGGATTTACTCTTTTGGAGCCAAGAAACAGGCGAGATTTTGAAATGATTATCAAATAATTATAGAGTTAAACCATCTACAAGAGTGAATTTATCGTTCAAGTTCGTATTTTTGCAAGAATAAGAGATTATTAGGTATAATTCTTGCTTCCGGTATATTCCCTTGTTCAAGGGAATATTAGTATCCGTATCGCAGTATAGAGTTATTGACAAAATGGAATTTTTTCCATCCACAACATAGCAATTACAAGTATATTTTCATAAACAATTGAAGGATTTCCACATGAAGAGCAAATGGTATTTATTGTCGATGACGGCAGCTATAGCTATCGGTGCTATTAGTTGGTCGCATTTTGGCAATTGCCCGTTATCAACGGACAAGCAGAAAACTACACAACCGACGGCTAAAGCCGATGTAGATCAGAACTGGTATGCAAAAGTAACACAAGACATTGCCAAAAGTGAATATTTCATCCGTTACCAAGAAAAAGCGAAAAGCTACCAAAGCCCTAACCGCTCCCAAAATTTACGTATTACCTATTTCAATAACGGTTTTTCACTCTCTCCGCGTATTGAAAACGGTAATGAATGGAATGTAGATATGCGCCTTACTTCGGTATCAAAAGGTGATAAGGGCTTATCTCTTGCCGGAACGGACATTCAAGTTAAAGACAAGCGTATGACGGCAGAAAATGCTGATATTCAAATTGAGTATCTTAACAAAGCCGAAGGTATGCGCCAAAACTTTTTGGTGAAAAACAAACCTGCAGGTTCGCTTCCACTTACTCTTTCACTTAAAACATCAACTAATTTAAAGCCTTTACAACAAGGTAACAGCTCTGTTTTGTTTGTTGATAAAAATCATCACAGCAAAGGAAAAGTGTGGTATAAAGACCTCAATGTGTGGGATGCTACACACACTAAGCTCGCTGCTAAAATGGAATTACACGGTACATCACTTGATTTGGTAGTTGATGACCGTAACGCGGTATATCCTGTAACTGTTGACCCTCTCTCAACAACTGCCGACTGGACACTTGAAAGCAATCAGGCAGACGGTCAATTGGGTTGGAGTATCGCCCCGGCAGGAGACGTAAACGGTGACGGCTTTACCGACGTTTTGGTAGGAAGCCCGAAATACGACAACGGCGAAACTGATGAAGGTGCAGTATTTGTGTTTCACGGTTCTGTATCAGGTATGGGAGCACAAGCATCAAAGAGCTTAGAAATCAATCAAGCCGGTGCCGGATTCGGCTGGAGTGTTTCAGCTGCCGGTGATCTAAATAAAGATGGCTACATGGATATTATTGCAGGTGCTCCAACATTTCAAAACGGACAGGTAAGCGAAGGCGCAATTTTTGTTTACTTGGGTGGAACAACAGGTGTAAGTACAACAGCTGCCGCTACTCGTGAAAGCGATCAAGCAGGAGCACAATTTGGATATTCAGTTGGGTTTGCAGGCAGAATTAACAATGACGACTCAACCGATGTTGTGGTTGGTGCTCCATTTTTCGATAACGTAGAAGTTGACGAAGGTAAGGTATTTGTTTATTACGGCGGCAAAACAGGTTTGCGTTCGGATGCACCGTGGACTGTAGAAAGCAACCAAGACGGTGCGCGTATGGGTTGGTCAGTAGCCGGTAACGCAGACTTAAACTTTGATGCTAAAAGTGATGTTATAGTAGGTACTCCACTATGGGATAACGGTCAGACAAACGAAGGTTTGGTAAGCGTATTTTACGGTTTAGGAGCCGGTGGACTTCCTGCAGTAGCAAATTGGACAAGAGAAAGCAATCAGAATGATGCACAGTTCGGATACAGCGTTGCCAATGCAGGCGATGTAAACGGTGACGGTCCTTCCGATTTGATTGCCGGCGCTCCGTTTTATTCAAACGGCGAATCTAGCGAAGGTCGCGTGATGGCTTATTATGGTAATTCTTCAGGACTTAGTACTAGTGAAAGCTGGACTTCAGAATCTAATCAGGTAAATGCTCGCTATGGTCAATCGATAGCAAGCGCAGGCGATATTAATAATGATGGTAATTCGGATATTATCATCGGCGCACCATTATTTGATGCCGGTGAAAATGATGAAGGACGTGTGTTTGTTTATGAAGGTAGTACAATCGGTATTTCAAGTGTAATCGTATGGCAAACAGAAGGCAACCAAGTTAATGCTCAATACGGAACAACTGTAGCGGGAATCGGTGATGTTAACCGTGACGGTTACGGCGATGTAGCTGTAGGTGCTCCGTACTACGACAACGGCGAACTTGACGAAGGTCGCGCTTATGCTTATTATGGCTCAGCTAATGGAATCGGAAGTGCCGTAGGTGTTTTTGAAAGCAATAAAGTTAACGGTCAGATGGGATTCAGTGTAGCAAGTGCCGGCGACGTAAACGGTGACGGTTACAGTGATATGATAGTTGGCGCACCCGGTGCTGATTTTGGTCAGGCCGGCGAAGGTAAGGCGTATGTTTTTCCTGGTAGCGCAAGCGGAGTAAATACTGCTCCGGCATGGAGCTTTGAAAGCAATCAAACAGGTGCTTCATTCGGCTACAGCGTATCGACAGCAGGTGATATTAATGCCGACGGTTATTCCGACATTGTAGTTGGTGCACCTCTTTTTGACAGTTCACAAACTGATGAAGGTCGTGTATTTGTATTTTACGGAAGTGCAACAAGTGCTTCAACAACACCAAGTTGGTCAGGTGGAATCGGTCAGTCCGGCGCACAATTCGGAACTTCGGTTGCTTGTGTGGGCGATTTGAATAAAGATACATACAGTGAAATCGCAGTAGGAGCTCCTAATGCAGACAGCGGTCAAACCGACGAAGGTATGGTATTTGTTTACCGCGGTTCACTTCTCGGTGTAAATTCCACTCCTGCTTGGGTTGGTGAAGGTAATCAAGCCAACGCTCATTACGGATGGAGTATTGCAAGCGCAAATGACATCAACGGTGATGGTTATGCCGATATAGTAGTTGGCGCACCGGATGCAAATGCAGATGCCGACGGAGCAACCGAAGGAAGAGTATATGCATATTATGGAAGTACTACATTCCCACAGGCAAGTGCAAGCTGGTTTGCCGATACACAACAAGACGGTGCTGATTTCGGAACAAGCGTATCCAGTGCTGGTGATGTTAACGGAGACGGATATTGTGATTTAATTATCGGTATTCCTAATTTCCAAAACGGACAAACAGGTGAAGGAAGAGCTGTAGTGTATTATGGAGGCGCAAGCGGACCTGGTACAGTTCCAAATTGGACAATGGAAGTTAACCAGCCAAATGCAGAATTCGGTTTTGCAGTTTCAGGTGGCGGCGATATTAATGGTGACGGCTATGCAGATGTTGTGGTAGGTGCACCAAGCTATACAAACGGTCAACAAAGCGAAGGAAGTATGTTCGCTTATTTCGGAAGTGCAACTGGTTTATCCCTTGCTGCTAATATGACTGCTGAAAGCGATCAGACAAATTCTGATTTCGGTGCATCGGTAGCAATCGCAGGTGATTTCAACGGCGATGGTTATAGTGACATTTATGTTGGTTGCCCCGGATATGACAACGGTCAAAACAACGAAGGTCGTGTATATATATATGCAGGTAAATATAACGGTGTAAGTGCAACAGCAAATTGGGCGATAGATGGCGCACAAGCATTTACTGAATATGGATTCAGTGTAGCAGCTGCAGGCGATGTAAACGGAGACGGCTTTGCTGATGCTATCGTATCAGCACCGTACTTCGATGCAGCATTTAACGATGAAGGTCGCGTTTATGTCTATTTAGGAAGTGCAACAGGACTTTCTGCAACTCCTATCAATTCTCTTTCACCTGTAGGTCGCGAAGGTGCACTGTTCGGATGGAAAGTATCTGGAGCAGGCGACATCAATGCAGACGGTTTTGCAGATGTTATTATCGGTGTTCCATATTATGATGCCAATGGTGGTGTTGATATAGACGCAGGCAGGGTATATGTTTATTACGGTTCACAAACCGGATTGAATGTATCTACTCCAACGATCCTTGAAAGCTCACAAATCGGCTCACTGTTCGGTTTCACGGTTGCAGGTATCGGCGATGCTAATAATGACGGTTATTCTGATATTGCAATCGGCTCGCCTCGCTACGACAATACTTTGAATGATGAAGGACGTGTAACAGTATTATACGGTAGCAGCAAAGGTGTAAACACAACAATTTCCTGGACTCAGGACGGTGAACAAGCAGGTGCATTCTATGGTAACAGTGTTGCCGGTGCAGGCGATGTAAACCGTGACGGTATTGCAGACTTAATCGTAGGTGCATATCTCTATGATAACGGACAACCTGACGAAGGGCGTGCATATATTTACTACGGAACAACCAACGGCTTGTCAACAGTAGCGGCATGGACTTCTGAAAGCAATCAAGAAGGTGCTCAATTTGGATTTACCGTAGCAGGTGCCGGTGATGTAAATGGCGACAGCTACAGTGATGTACTCGTAAGTGCTATCTGGTATAACGGTACATTCTCTAACGAAGGTCGCGTTTATATCTATAACGGCGGAATAAGCGGTGTTGCTGCAACTCCTTCATGGACAGCGGTAGGTGGACAGGAAGCAGCCGAGTTCGGAAAAAGCATTTCAGCAACCGGTGATGTAAACGGTGATGGTTATGGTGATATCCTAATAGGTTCACCTTTGTTCGACAACGGTGCTCAACTTGATGCAGGTAGAGTATATCTATATGACGGGTCAAGCACAGGTCCTGCAGCTACAGCTTCTTGGATGGGAGATCCTAATCAAGAAAACACTGAGTTCGGAAGCAGCATTGCAGGTTTAGGAGATGTAAACGGAGATGGATATGCCGACTTTGCAGTTGGTGCAAGACATTTCGACAATACACTTAGAGACAGAGGTCGTGTAGCGGTATTTTATGGTAATGGCATTGCAGGAACTCAAGTTGCTCCGCAACAGTTCCGTGCTGACTTTACCGGAACGGTTGTTCCACCATTACGTACACAATCTGCAAATTCAGTTGGATTACAAGTATATGGCAGAACTCCTGTTGGAAGAAGCGAAGTAAAGGCACAATTTGAAGTTAAGCCGCTTATCGCAGCATTTAACGGCACTGGTTTGGTTGTTACTCCATCTTGGACAAGTGTCGGTACAGCAGGTATTGCTATCAATCAGGTAATAGCAGGTCTTACAAATGCCACAGCTTATAAATGGCGTGTACGTTTGCAATATCGTGCAAGCAACGGTATGTTGCAACCATACAGCAGATGGTACACAAATGGATATATCGCACCTACGGAAACAGATTTCCGCACAGGCTCGGTATGTAATTTGGCTGTAAATGCAGGTAACGACATAACAGTATGTTTGGGTAACGGTAAAGTTATCGGTAAAGTAGCTACCGGCGGAGTTGATCCTGTTTCTTATACATGGGCTCCGGTAGAAGGACTAAGTTCTGCAACTGTTCCAACTCCTCTTGCTAATCCTCAAGTACCAACTACATACATCGTAACGGTAAATGATGCTAACGGTTGTGTATCACGCGATACTGTTGTGGTAGATGTTAAACCAAATCTATCGATTACTGTTGGTAATGATCTTTTTGTATGTTCAGGTGAGTCTGTACAGCTTAGCTCACAGTTGACCGGTGGGGTTGCTCCGTTTACGTATGCATGGCTTCCATCATTCTCGTTGAACAATGCATCAATTAAAAACCCGATTGCATTTCCATCTATAAATACTCAGTACATCCTAACGGTTACTGACTTTAACAACTGTATTTCACGTGATACAATCAATGTATCGGTAAATCCATTGGCAGCACGTCCTGAAATTACACAAATAAAAGATACACTTTTCTCTACTGCTGCTGTGAAATATCAATGGACGAAAAACGGAAGTGACATCCCGGGTGCAACTTCGCAAAAATACAATTACACTCCTACAGGAAAAGGTACTTATACTGTAACCATTACAAATGAAAACGGTTGCAAATCAACTTCAAATCCACGCACTGTAAGCAGTCCTTCGGATGTTGATGAACTTTCAACAATCGGAATGAAAATCTACCCGAATCCGGTGTATAATCAAATGACACTTCAAGCAGACCTCGAAAATCCGTCTGAAGTTCGCATCATGGTCGATAACCTATTGGGTGGAAGAATGCTTACAATGAGCGAAATGGCAT
>CALMMI010000674.1 GCA_937868245.1 uncultured Ignavibacteria bacterium
GTTGCCGTGGTCATAGACACTTATATGGAGATTGATAAGTGTCATATCATCATTGGCATTACTCAAGAACCCGGCATAGCTGTCCTGAAAATTACATTTCCCTTGGCGGAGCGATTTTACTTCTGTTCCGGTAAGTGCGATACCTGCTTCTACAGTATAAAGAATTTCGAATTCATGCCGTGCCTTTTTATTTTGGGCAATTATATGTATTCGCCGTTCTGTTTTGGGTGGTGTTTGCATGGTGCTTAGCCTTCAATCTTCAATAGTTTTTTTGTGAGACGTGTGAGTACCATACGGAGTTCGCCGATACTGTCTTCATCGTTAATGTACGCTTTTTCCGAACGTACTTTGGTTCGCCGCCCGGTAGGGCTTATTGAGCATAACTGTAAATTAAGCATGGTGTTTTGTTCTGTGCGGAGAATCATTCCGGTAATGCAATAGGTTATGCCGTAATCATAGAGAACCTTCAATTCTACAACCGAAGGTGCTTTATTGTTCTCCACATATTCCAGATGTGATGCGGAATAGATGGTATCACGGGTATCCATATCGAACACGGTAAATTTATTGCTTGCTTTCGCCTGTTGGAAAATCGAAAGAACTGCATCGTATCCTGTTACAGGCTGCTGCTGAATATCGAATATTTTGGAACGTGTTTTAAGGCTGTCGCGGAATTCAATCCCAACAATTGCAAGCGGCGGAGCGGGGAACACCCGTGTATCGCTCTCGGCTTTTGCATACATCATTGAGTCACCTTCTGCAGCTGCAAATGCCCGTTGAAGTGCCTCGAGAACCGATGGGTCGTACATGATGGTACTGTCGTCTTGATGAAACCGCAAAAGGGAATAGCCTTCGCTACGTGTAATCTTATCAAAATTCTCTCCTTTGGCAGAAGCAACTTGCACGCGTAGGATATTTACAATCCTGCTAATCTGGACAAATAACAATCTGTCAGCATTCAGTTCCTTTGCTACCGAGAGGGCAGTGGGTTCTTGCTGACGGGATTGCAAGGTTCTGGCTGCGGAATCCCGAGCTGCAAAACTGACGGCAGTATATTTACCCGAGGCAAAACATGCAAGACCGAAGGCAGCATCAAGTTTGTTTTCCAGTGATGATGGTACATTGTTGCCAAGTTGCACTGCGGCAATGACAGCGCGCAAGGGAACAATCTTAGCTGTACTGTTTTCCTTTAACGGTTTGGATTTTTGATTTTTGGATTTGTTCTGTGCAAAAACAACCGAACTGCACGCCAAAAGGAAAAAGAGAAATACGATTTTTTTCATAAAAAGAGAGTAAAATTCTAAAAGATTAATGCAAAAGTACTGCAATTAGGAGCAGTTGCCAAACCCTGATAACAATAGACAGCCGATAAATAACGATTTGGATGTGGTGGATATTGTTTGGAGATGGGGACAATCATTTACTAATCTTCTTTGTACTGACCTTTATAGTCTGTGAGTTCAATTCTTATTAGAATGACCTAAAGGGTAGTTCCGCTCTTCGATATCTTTTTGCCAACATGAAATGCAAAGCGTAATTCCATTTTCTCCCAATTTCAACAGGTCTTGAGGATCAAATTCCATATTGCACTGCCCATCATACTCATATAATTTCCAGATAGTTATGTTGTCTCTTTCAATGCCGATACTTTCCAGATCCTTGAACTTAGATTCCAAGATGTTGACAAAGTAACTGATAAAATATACAGGTTCATCGTTTTCATCTTCCGAAATATCGAGACACCAGAAACTTTTTGTACTTGTAGGTGTCACATTAAGGATTTCTGTGACCAAGTTCTTTTTGTCATCAGCCACACTAATTCTCAAGCTATAGAAATACTTCATATTTGTTTTATTTATATTCAAAAATAGATTACAAGCAATACTAATACAGTTTTGAACTTACAAATATTCGATAAACGAATTAAATTATTGTTGTGGAAGAAGATTTCCTTTCATGTGCTGAATGTTCCATGTTAATCATTCGAGTAAATTTCTAACGATACTTGTAAGTATTCTGCCTATAATCCTGCTGATTTTCCGTATTTTTGTATGGTATCGAACACATAAACCCCCTCTTCCTCATACGTGCAAACTCTCGACAATACCCCTAACAACAATACCAAGCCGCAACAATCCATAGAAGGATTGCGTCTCTCCGACCTTATTCAAACACTTGGAGTTGCGATTGCCGTTGCTTTGTTTCTTAAGATTTTTATTATTGAACTGTATCAGATTCCCACTCGCTCTATGGAGCATAAACTTCTGGCGGGAGACTGCGTACTTGCCGATAAAATTGCATATTCAATCGGTTTACCGACTGTGCTTCCGTTTACCAATATCCGACTGCCGCTTACCAAATGGAGATTTACGTATAAAACAGTAGGTCGTGGCGATGTGATAATCTTTGATTTCCCGGGAGATGCCTCAGAAATTGCGCCTAAAACTCCCGAACTGTATGTGAAACGGGTATTGGGTCTGCCCGGTGAAACTGTTTCGGTAAGTGATGGCAGGGCTTATGTAAACGGGACTGCAATCGATTACTGCTCTGCAGCTTTGCCGTCGTCAACGGATTTATCCAAATGTACGTTTCTCGGTCCGTTGGTAATTCCATATAAAGGTATGACCCTTAACCTGACACTTGCTACCATCGACAAATACAGCACGTTGATTGAACGTGAAGGAAACAGTGTGGTTGTTGAGAACAATAAGATTATTATCAATGATAAAGAAGTTGATACCTATACAGTACAGGATGATTATTATTATGTTCTGGGTGATAATTGCACCGACAGTTATGATTCACGGTTCTGGGGGTTTGTCCCGCTAAGGAATATTATCGGTAAGCCGATTATGATTTACTGGTCGGTGGATGCAACTTCGGGTTCTATACAATGGGATAGAATAGGAACAATAGTACGGTAAGGTTTTTTTCACAGTTTACATTTAACCATGTTTGGTATTTACGTCCATATTCCCTTTTGTGAAAAGAAGTGCATTTATTGTGATTTCTACTCCATTGAGCGTACAGAGCACATCTCTTCGTTCGTTGATACCCTTTGTAACGAGATTACTCTCCGTGCCAAGCAATCGGATTCATATCCTCCAGCAACTTCTGTTTTTTTTGGTGGTGGAACACCATCGCTGCTGACACCTGTGCAAATGGAACGGATTATCACTGTAATCCGCAATCATTTTGCTATCAACCATGACGCCGAGTGGACAATGGAGTGTAACCCGGGAACAATCTCTCATGAATCCCTTTGCGGTTATCGCAGCC
Source organism: uncultured Ignavibacteria bacterium (assembly GCA_937868245.1). Taxonomy (GTDB): domain Bacteria; phylum Bacteroidota; class Ignavibacteria; order Kapaibacteriales; family UBA961; genus JADJXV01. Next base: position 3,280 of record CALMMI010000674.1, read on the forward strand.
TTGGTATCAACCGTTTGAGTTTTGGCGTTCAATCCTTTAATGAAAGTGAACTTGCATTCTTGCATAGAATCCACTCACCCAAACAAGCCGAAGAAGCGATTGCCCTTGCACGTTCTGCGGGATTCGACAACGTGAATCTTGATGTAATGTTTGCTTTGCCCGACCAAACAATGGATTCGTGGAAACATACCCTTGAAACGATAATAGCACTTGCACCCGAGCATGTCTCGGCGTACAGTCTGATTTTTGAGGAAGGCACTCCTCTTTTCACAATGCTCCAACGCGGCACAGTACACGAAGCGAACGAGGAGAATGATGCAGAAATGTATGAATATGCTATCAACCGTCTAGCAAAGGCAGGATATACACAATACGAGGTTTCAAACTTCGCACAGAGCGGGCGTGAGTGCCTCCATAACTGCACGTACTGGAGTGGTGACGATTACTTGGCTTTCGGTCCTTCTGCCCACGGCTTGACGGGTGGAACGCGCTATTGGAATTACCGTTCGCTTACACGCTACACCGAGCTCCTTTCGAGTGGTGAATTGCCGGTTGCAAATTCAGAAAAACTATCATTGCACGAACGTATGTTCGAACGGGCTTTTCTGGAATTACGGGCAAGGGGAATACGCATTCATGAATTTCAGAATGATTTCGGAATTGACATTCTTCAAGCCCTGGGAAAAGAACTGGAATTATGGGAAAGCGAAGGTTTGGTAATGCAATCCGACGGTAGATTGAAACTCACCTCCGCAGGGTATTTGGTGTGCGATGAACTGTCGCTCCGTACAATAGCAGCACTGGAGAAAGCGGCAGGAGCAGAGTGGGAGGAGCGTATATTCCCGGTTGAGGAACGTGAACCTGATGAGTTTACGTATGCGCTGCCTGTGTTGCAGGGGTAGAAATATGTTTGTTGGTATTGTTCCGTAGAGATAAGGGCGTTGCCCTATCTTCAGTCGTGCTGTATGTAAAGCTGATACCAATCAAAAAAATCATCTACATTCGCAAGATAGGGCAGTGCCCTATCTCTTCTGCACTTTTATAATATATTACGCACGTCCTGGTGTGCAATTGACATTCAGTATGGTCGCTTAGAAGGATAACCCCGTCCTGTCTTGCTGAACTCGATTCAGCATCTCCGCTATAACGGAGAATCAGCACGACCGAACTGTTTCGAATATCCTGAAACGAGTTCAGGATGACAACGTTTTTTAGGTCAGATCAGTTGTTCAAGTCAAGTAAGTAGTTTACTGCCGTGCATTAGGCTCTTATAAAATTGTAGAGATGCACCGTAGTGCATCTCAGAAGCGTGCAGTTTCCCGCAGTACGGGAAACAACCGAACTTACCTAAATTTGAGCATACACATACGTTGATTTATTATTCCACGGTATCCGAATGAAATCTCTTACCAATACCCACTCCAATCTTGTAATCTTCTGTGATTTTGACGGGACAATTGCCCGTAAAGATATTGGCGATGAAATGTTTCAACATTTCGGTGTGTTCGATTTATTTATTCCCAAGCTTATGGCAGGTGAAATGTCTGTTAGGGAATACTATCAATCCGCTATTGCCACTGCCAAGGATTTTACCCCTGAAACAATCGCTCAATTTTCTTCCAATTTTGAAATAGATGCTTATTTTCCACAGTTTTATAATTTTTGTACTGAGAAGAATATCCCTCTCACGATCTTGAGCGACGGCTTTAAGGAGTACATCAATCCGATGCTTGAAGCAGCAGGAATCAAGGGTGCAAATGTCCGTTCTAATTTTCTTTCTATACAGAATTCGGAAGTATTGCCGATATTTCCTACAGCAAGCGAGAGTTGCAATTGTTTCTGTGCATCATGCAAACGGAACAGTATGCTCAGTTCATCGCCGTCTGACTCTGTTTTTATCTATATAGGCGACGGACTTTCTGATACGTGTGCTGCGTCTCATGCAGATATTATCTTTGCAAAGAATACACTTGCGGCATTTTGTAATGAACGGAGACTCCCTCATTATCCATTCCGTACTTTTTTTGATATTCTCCGTATAATGGAAAAAATAGTGGTTTCTCCTACTGCTAAAGTCCGCAGGCAGGCGGAATTATTGCGAAAGAAATCAATTGAGATTGAGTAAAAAGAATCAAAAATGAATCAACTCGTTAAACATATCTTATTTGTACTGATCGGTCTTACATCTGTTTCAAATACATTGTTGTCTGCTGATTCCACTGCATATATCAGCCGTACAACGGTACTACAACAGATTGTTGTAAACGGTAAGGTTTGGGAAGGTACAAAGGAATATTCCGATTTAATCATTTGCAGGGAAGACACCGTTTTATTCAATTACGGATGCCGTGTAAGCGGTGGTGAGAAAGTTCCTCTGTTATTTAATACCCGCCTAACCGGTAAAACCAAGAACCAAGAGCGGCAGCAAACAATCAATTCACCGCAATGTTCCTATATAGGACTTCCCGAAGACAATTATAACTTCTATGTACAGGCAGTTGCCCCCGGTAACTGGAAGGCAAGTGCCGTATTGGTAGAGTTTAAGGTAGATAATGCAGAGGCTCTGCGACGCAAACAGGAAATCAAAAAAAGGGAAGATGCCCAAAAGAATTTGCAACGTACAGACAGCACCCACGTTGCCGGAATGAAACCTTTGCGTTCTTCCGTATTATTTTTCACGGTTTTTATCGGAGCAATCATTGCCGTTGGCGTAGTGTTTCTTATATTGCGGTCTCGGTCTAAGCGGTTAGAGGCGTTGCCCCCAGAAAAACACATTGAAAAATCAGATAAGAAACCAAATCTTGTATTGATTGTTTCTATAAAAAAGTTATTTACCCGTTTAATAATTTTATTTAAAACAAAAACTAAAACTAACGGTAAACTTGCTAAAGAGCAAATTCCAAATGGAGTAACTATGTCCGAGAACATGCTTGTCAGTCAGCAAAACAATGATGAAATACTTGCTGAGAACAACAGATTACGCGCCGAACTAGCTTCCCTGCGCGGGCAAATTGATGCAATGCAAACACGAAGCGACGAATTACGCACTCATAACCGCACCCTTGAAGAAAAGATAGAACGTGTTACACTCAAGAAGCAGGAACTTGAGGACCTTGCGGCACAGAAGGATGAGTTGTTTGCAATGGTGATTCATGATATTAAAAACCCTGCGGGATTGGTAAAGGGATTAGTAGAACTTCTCCGTTCGTATGACTTGACTGCCAATGAACAAAACGATGTGATGAACGATTTGGTTGAAACATCGCGCAAAATTGTATCGCTTTCGCAGGAAGTTTGCAAAATCATGGCACTTGAAGCAGGGCAAATCAGATTAAGTATGGAACCATGGGATATTACCGATATTTTGCGAAGTGTACACCGTAGGAATGACGCAGCGGCAAAGCTGAAGTCGATAGAAGTCATGTTGGAAATCCCACCTGATTTACCGGATGTAGAAATAGACGGGCAGCGTATAGAAGAAGTAATCGATAACCTGCTCAGTAATGCAATCAAGTTTTCGCACAGGGGAAGCAGTGTACGGCTTCGTGCAAAGAATGAATCCAATACTATTATTGTTGAAGTTAGTGATAACGGGTTGGGTCTTTCGGAAGAAGACATTAAACGTGCGTTCGGACGCGGTGCACGTCTTTCGGCTGCACCAACTGCAGGCGAGCCAAGCTCAGGATTGGGCTTATGGATTGTAAAGAGAATAGTGGAAGAACACGATGGGCGCGTATGGGTACGGAGTGCCTTGGGCAAGGGGTCAACATTCGCATTTCAACTACCGCTTACTCATGAAAAAGTGGCATAATAAGTTATCTTAGACGTATATAGTAAACGGCTGCCTCAACTAAATGAGGCAGCCGTTCGTTGTTTTATGTGATTGGGGATTCGTATTCAAATTGTGGTTATAGAATATATTTATTGGAAGAGATTATACATTACCCTATCTTTGGTCAAGTGAAAAAGCAAATAAATTAATATAAGAAGATGGTGCAATTTGATGTCACTGCGTAAACGTAACACATTTAGATAGATACAAACGTCTAATAGAAACCTAAATCAGTACCGTAGATTAAACGAACAAAGTTCCCCAATATATGAAGTCATTATTTTCATTGATTGTCCTGCTGTTTTCTGCTTTTGCAGTGAATGCTCAGCCTACAATCGTTTCAGGGATCATAAATTCATATACTAAAGTAACCGCGATTAACTATTGCGCAAAAACACTTGGTGTAGCTTCTACAACAGGATTTTCTGTTGGCGATACAGCTATTATCATCCAAATGAAAGGTGCTGGAATTGACACCACCAATACTCCAAATTTTGGAGCAATTTCCACGTACAACGAAGCCGGTAATTTCGAATTTATCACCATTGAATCCATTACTGCAAATACGATCCGTCTGAAACATCTGTTAGGTCAGAATTACAATCCAAACGGAGCTGTTCAACTAGTAAGAGTACCCAGAAGTATTACAACTGCATGGGTACAGGGAAGCCCGCTCACTGCACCTCCTTGGGACGGCTCAACAGGAGGAGTACTTGCTTTGGTAGCATCAGGCGCGGTAGATATTATCGGCAGCATAGATGTTAGCGGTAAAGGCTTTCGAGGTGGTCAGCTAAATTCAGGCTCACTCATCCAATATAAATTTCCTGAGTACAAATCAGCTATCCAAGATAATCGCGGCGGGGGCAAAGGTGAATCAATTGCAGATGTAGATTCACTTTCCACAGCCTCACGCGGTGCACCCGCGGGCGGAGGCGGTGGAGGGAACCAACACAATGCTGGCGGAGGGGGAGGCGCAAACGCTGGAAGCGGCGGGATGGGTGGACGTGAATACTTCAACAATATCACAACACCCGGACTCATCAACGGCGGGCTGGGAGGACATAAACTTGATTTTACAGGACAATTCCCAAAAATATTTATGGGGGGCGGAGGCGGAGCAGGTCACCAGAACGACGGTGTAGGTACAAAAGGCGGGGCAGGCGGCGGAATCGTTATTATCAAGTCAGGCGTATTAGTAGGACGAGGGAATATTATTGCTGCAAATGGAAGTTCCGTAACTACGAATGCCTCAAATGACGGTGCAGGTGGCGGTGGCGGTGGTGGAACCGTCTTTCTTGATATTGAGCGCATTACATCACCTGTACGGGTGGAAGTTCATGGCGGTAATGGGGGGAATAGTGCCAATGCAACCAATCAGCCACACGGTACGGGAGGCGGTGGAGGAGGAGGATGGCTTGCTGTTAATTCAACCCTGCTTTTGGACAGTATCATACCAACTTTAAACGGCGGGAATCCGGGTGTAGTTATTAATACAACGAACAATTATGCTGCTGAAGCAGGTCAGTCGGGTGGCACAAAAATAGGTTTGACAATTCCCGAAAGTAACCTGAATCCTTTGATCGCCCAAGTGGCAAAGGATACTGTCATTTGTCCCGGCGGGGTGGCTTCGATCGGCAAGAGGGCTATTGGCGGGAGGCAACCATATTCATATTCGTGGAGTCCTTCAAGTGGCTTGGATAATTCCTCGGCTGAGTTCCCGAACGCATCCCCTCTTGTGAGTACACCCTACACCGTTACAGTAACCGACAGCACAGGATGCAAAAGTCAGGCTATTGTTTATGTACTTATTCATGACAAACAGATTATATCTGCCGGAAGTGATACTGCTGTGTGTTTGGGGTCTTCCGTTCAATTGCAGGCAAGCGGGCGGGGTATATTCCAATGGTCGCCAACAGCAGGGCTTAACAACCCTACAATTGCAAATCCAATTGCTACCCCAACAATCACAACATCTTATCATCTTATCGTGATAGACAGTAACGGCTGCATGGCTGAAGACAGTGTGAATGTTAGTATTTACCCAATGCCAAGTG
>CALMMI010000675.1 GCA_937868245.1 uncultured Ignavibacteria bacterium
CTGTTTCATTACAATTTTATGCACGGAGGTAAACAACTGCCATGACAGTTATATATAGTATTCTAACACTCTTTGGGTTAAATACGTATATTATTTCCAAATTTTATTTTAAGTTTTAAGGTATATCAATCGCCAAAATAGTAACTTAACGTAATCTTTGAGTTAGTGAGTCCCATATTAAGACTATTCTTATAAATGACAGTTGATGGCTCGTTCTGATTGTTATTAGGATTAAAAATTGTTGTAACATCAGAACTGGATGTACTTGCAAACAGCAGCCTTAAATCGAACTCACCACCAATACTAAAATTTTTAGAGAAAAAGTACTCGGTACCTATTCCGAATTCAGTTCCAATTATGCTGTTATCCCCTATTGCATTTTGCACATCTTGATCATCAACACCATTATCTTTTGAAGAAACTGAAAGGATGATGTAACTCACACTTGCATTAAGATACAATTTAATATCCTTTAAGTCTTTAATAAAATACTTGGCTCCAAGTTGGGGCATATAAAGATTTGCCGACATTTCATATTTATCAGAATAGGCAGTTATTTGTTTATTTTCATATCTAAATCCTGTTCTTTCGTATGTAGTACTACCTCCAAGATACTGGAATCCAAAATATGGTACAAAATCTCCGGATTTATACCCAACAGATGTTCCTCCCGAAATAATACCAGGGCTTACTGTAAAGTTAACCTGCGCCTTTAACGCGCTATTACAAAGAACTACCAATATCGCTACAAACACTAAACGCTTCATACACACTCCGCTATAAGTGAAGGACGTTGGTTTTACTCTACTTACTAGAATAGTAAAACTACAGTCCATCGGTATTAAAAAAAAGATGAATTTGTTCAATATAATAACACACATTTGAACTATTTATCACCGATTTCGTGAATAAATAAATTAATTTGATAAAGAATATAATTTAATTAACGGTGTAGCCAGCTTGTAATTCGTTCCATGCTGTGAGTACAAAATCCAATACTCAAAATCCTTACATCCCATTCTTTAAAGTAAATTATCCGTATTTTTGTAACACTCAATCAGTAGTCTTTCTTCATTTCCAGTACAATGAATCAAAACAATCCCGAAGATAATTCAGGTCTATCCCCTTCGAACAACCTAAGCGAGGCTTTCTTTACTTCTTATCATAAAGATGGAAAGTATATTAGTTTTTATGGTGATAACCACCCCTACTATGCAGGAAGCGTTGTAAAAGCAATGGCAAGTGCAAAGCATGGTTATAAGAAGGTTGCAGAGCTGTTCAAACCGGAAATTACCCAAGCTGAGGAAGAATCAATCAATAACACGCCTTCAGAGGAAAAGAATTCGGAACTGCGTGCATTTTTTGCTAAACTCAATGATAATTTCAGGGCAGAAGTGGTTGCAGTAGAACCGCTTACCGAAACTATTGTGGAAGTTATCGTTCGCGCTCCGTTTGCTGCACGGAAATTTCAACCCGGTGAATTTTACCGTTTGCAGAATTACGAAGCTGATGCAGTTACTATAAAAGGAATGAAACTTTCGATGGAAGGTTTGGCTATGACCGGTGCATGGACCGACCCCGAACGCGGTTTACTTTCGATGATAGTACTCGAAGTTGGAGCATCGTCACGATTAATGAGAATGTTAAAACCAGGACAGCGTGTTGTTGTGATGGGTCCAACCGGAACTCCGACTCATATTCCACACAATGAAAATGTACTTCTTGCAGGTGGTGGTTTGGGAAATGCAGTTCTCTTTTCCATAAGCAAGGCACTAAAGGCGAACGGCTGCAAAGTAATTTATTTTGCAGGATATAAACGTGGTGAAGATCTGTACAAACGCGAGGAAATAGAAGAAGCAACCGATAAAGTGATATGGAGTACCGACAGCGGAGCAGTTATCGAACCGAACCGACCACAGGATGTACATATTAGGGGGAATATCATCGAAGCAATGATTCATTATCAAAACGGTGAAGCGGGAGATAAGCTGATACCGCTTGAATCTGTAAAGAGAATTATAGCAATCGGCAGCGATGGAATGATGCGGGCGGTAAAAGATGCACGGCACGGGATTCTAAAGCCGTATTTACGTGAACATATTGCCATAGGGTCTATCAATTCACCGATGCAATGTATGATGAAAGAGATATGCGCCCAATGTTTGCAAAAACACGTGAATCCGATTACCGGAGAAGAAGCTACACCTGTATTCAGTTGTTTCAATCAGGACCAGGAACTTGACCGCGTGGATTTCAACAACCTTCGTTCACGATTGCGCGTTAATTCCGTATTGGAAAAACTTGGCAATTCCTGGCTGACCTACTTAATCGGCTATGAAGGAGCAACACATGAGTAATTCGCAAAAAGTAGTATGGATTACCGGAGCAAATAAAGGTATAGGGGAAGCACTTACCGAACAAGGTGCTACCAGAGAATACACAATTGCGGCAACGTCCCGTAAAAATTCCATTGCAGAAACTCATTATATACACCCTTTTGCGTGTGATGTCAGCTCAGCAGAAAGTATAGGAAATTGCTATAATGAGATTATTGGTAAATTTGGACATTTGGATATTCTAATCAACAATGCAGGTGTAGCAACATTCAAGCGTCTGTGGGAAATCTCCCTTGAAGAAGCAGATGCAATGCTGGATACAAACTTGCGTGGTTCATGGTTGTGTATCAAAGCAGTCCTTCCCGCAATGATAGAACGCAAAAGCGGAGTTATCGTTAATATTCACTCTGTGGCAGCTATAAAGACCTTTACCCATTCTTCTGTATATGCTGCTACAAAAGCAGGGACTCTTGCCATGAGCCGTTCATTACGGGAAGAAGTACGTGAATTTGGAATAAAGGTGATTGATATTCTGCCGGGTGCTACGGAAACGGAAATTTGGGATAGTGAAAGCAGGGATGAATTCCGGCAGCGTATGATGCAACCTGATGATATTGCAAAAATCGTGTGGCAGGCAATCGACCTAAGCAGTGGAGCAGCGTTGCTTGAAGAGATTGTAATACGGCCGCAGTTAGGAGATTT
>CALMMI010000676.1 GCA_937868245.1 uncultured Ignavibacteria bacterium
TTTGAGCAATCTTTGTTGGGTCGAATGGGACAGCAACTATTTGATATCTTTTGTGCGGGTCGCTTATAACTATCCTGTCGTTTTGATTCTTACCTAATCCACTATAATTATTTGGATAAACGATTAACATATAATCTTTTGGTGCAAAGGGGAATGCTGCTTCGTCCTCGGGTTTACTGTTTGGTTCAGGATAATTCTGACCGAATTTTAATGTATCGGTATGTTGATATATATTCAAATCTCTGTTAAGTTCAAAATTGGATGTACTTTTGTAGGGGACAGAATTAGAATCTGCCAAAACAATATTCAAACCATCTATCAATTGTCCGCTGGCAATATCAACCGGCTCTACTATGATCATCGATGAAGCGTCCCAACCGCAGTGCTGGCTCTTTGCAGCTGGGGTAAATGCTACCAGAATTGCCAATAATAGAATGAAATTCCTTAAAGTTACAGGTAGTATAGTGATTAAACCATACAGTTGAGAGAAAAGTGTTTCAAGCCCATTTGTCATTTTGGGCTTTTCCTTTGCAGTACTGAAAGTTGTGTCGTTTGACATAAGAGATAAGATAGTTATACAAAAAAGTAAGATAATACTTTTTCTGTAAATGACAATGTTTCATTAACAAGGATTAACAACATTGCTACCTTAGATTGAAATATACTAACAAAAAAGCACAATTGTTTCTAAGATACCTGTAAATCCAATTCTGAATTTATCAATTCTTACCATCTACGAGAAACGTTACTGCTTCCGTTCATCATAAATAATGAACAAAATATCCGTATTTTTGTATTGAAAGTAAAGTAACCTGTTTATCTATAAAATACTAGCTATGAAAAATCTGTTCGTTCTGTTTGTCATATTGCTTATGGGTGGTGGTATTGCCAATGCTCAACATACAACCATTCCACCTAATAATAGGGAAGGTGATGAAAATTTCAAAAAGGAACGGGAAGCGTGGATACGCCAAATGCACGTTACAGCTCCCGATGTGAACTGGGAAGTAATTGAACGTGAAAACCGTGAGGCAAGAATACTGAAACGGGAACAGACAGATCGTGATAAATCTGCTAAGGTTCTTTATGATACTGCTGTCGGTACATGGACTGAACGCGGAAGCAATAACTTAGCAGGAAGAATGCTTGCCACAGAAATTGACTGGGAACATAATAATATCTATACAGCTTCGGCAGGAGGAATGATTTGGCGTGGAACATTAGACGGGAAAAATTGGACATCTCTTAATGACAATCAAAGATTCGGTTCAATAAATACAATAAGAATCATTAAAACTGAAACAGGAAATCGTTTGTTTGTGTGTGGAGATAATCCATTCTTCCGCTATTCAGATGATTATGGAAAAACTTGGAAAGTTGCCGAAGGATTAGACGTTCCGAAGGGATACGGAGGTTTTCGCAGGGCAACTGTCTCTACTGATGGAAAAAATACAATCTATATAGTGGGAACGGAATGGGATTACAGTTCCAATTGGAGAGCGATAATGTGTTTGTACCGTTCTACTGACTTGGGTAAAACTTTTCAAAATGTTAGGAGGAGTTATATCGGTATAAATCCAAATGTTACAGACGTGTACGCACCACGACAAGACTTGTCGAGTGATGTTTACTTTTTATGCAGGGATTCGCTTTCTCGGTTCAAATCGGATTTGACGGAAGAATTTATCGGAATAGTAAATTCAGCGGAACTACTAACAACTCCCGGCGATGCAGCATTGTTTGGTAATAGTAGCCAACACTTGGCAATTGGTATTTCCGGGGGAGAGAAAAGTACAGTTTACACAAGTTCAAATGAAGGAAAAACATGGACATTAAAAGGCTCTTTACCATTAAATACAGGAAAATTGAATTTTTGTATGTCGGTTTATGATGAAAATTATATGTACACCGGAGGCTTGGATGTTTACAGAAGTGTAGATGGGGGGAAAACTTGGAAAATTGTAAACGGATGGGGAGAATATTACGGTGATATGCTTCATAAGCTCCATGCAGATATACAAACAATTAATACATTCGCAACTCCGGATGATGATGAAATTACATTAATTACTAATGATGGCGGTATTTATTATTCAAAAGATCAAGTTGAATCAGTTACAAATATCGGAATGGAAGGTTTGGCTGTAAGTCAGTATTATTCAACATTAACTAGCTCGTTGAACCCTAAAGTTGTTTTTGCAGGCTCTCAAGACCAAGGATATCAAAAAACAACGAAGGATACAAACGGAAGATTTACATTTGAGCAAAAAATTAGTGGGGATTACGGGCATTTGTCAAGCGGTGACGGAGGGAGTTCCTTGTGGATGGATTACCCTGGATTTGTTTTATATCGTTATAATACAATGTCCGAAGAAAAAGAAATGACATGGAATTGGATAGCTAATTCAATAAATAATGCGTTATGGATGCCTCCTGTGCAATGTGAACCAAATGTTCCTGATATTGCATACTTTGGAGGCGGATCACCAGATGCCGGGGCATATCTTTATAAAATCTTCAGAAAAGGAGTTCAATTGGATTATGAGAAATTACCCTTTGATTTTAAAAATTCGATAAGTGCCATTGCAATTTCGGAAGTTAATCCGGATATACGATATGTCATTACCACTGCCGGTACTTTTTTCTATTCCGGAGATAAAGGTAAAAACTGGAATCAGTTAACAGGATTTACAGCACCCGGTAACCACTATTTTTATGGAACGGCAATCTGTATATCACCGTTGAATCCAAAACGTGTGTATGTTGGTGGTAGTGGGTACTCTAACCCAGGAGTTTATTTAATTTCTGAAAACGATGGAACTAAAACTATTGATACAATGAACCTGGGCTTACCGAATACAATGATATACAGCCTGGCAGTTACTCCCGATGATAAATTTGTTTTTGCTGCAACCGAAAACGGTGCGTATATGTATTCAAATGAAAAAGGAAGATGGTTCGACATAACATCTGAACAAGCACCCGATCAATTATACTGGAGTGTAGAATATGTACCTTCACTAAAAGTAGCAAGATTCGGAACATACGGACGTGGGATATGGGATTATTCATTAAAGGAAATTGTATCTGGAATAGACGATGATACAAAAACTAAATCGCAGGATTTTCCGTTATCTGTCCAGCCGAATCCTATATCATTGAAGGCAGACATAGTTTTTACGCTTCCAATGGACGGAGAAGCACGTCTTAGAATATATGATTTATCCGGAAAAATAGTTGCTGAACCTTTTTCAGGGTTTGCAAATTATGGTGAAAACAGAATCAGTTGGAATGCACTTTCTTTTGGAGGAACGCAACTTCCATCGGGTTCATATATGTGTATGCTGACTGCTTTCGGAAGATCGCAGTATGCAAAATTGCTGGTTAAATAATTGAATTGATAAATTGTATTGAATTACGTTTTTTATATAAATAGTTTGTTTACGTATATTGTTATTTTCAGGAAAATCTAGAACCAATGAATAAAAGTCTTAAAAATCGTTTGTCGGTATATCTATTACTGACCATTATTTCTACATTGCAACTATTTGCACAAGATTCAAAACCGCTATCCAAAGATAAGTACGATGCTCGTGAAAAGCACTTCAAGAACATCCGCCAGCTTACATTCTCCGGTGAAAATGCTGAAGCATACTTATCATTCGACGATAAAATGCTTTCATTTCAATCCCGTCAAAAAGGGGACAATTGCGATCAAATTTATTCAATGACCATCAACGGCGAGCATAAAAAGCTTATCTCATCCGGTAAAGGCAGAACAACATGCAGTTATTATCTGCCAAACGGAAATATCCTTTATGCAACTACTGCTCTTGCAGATGAGGTTTGTCCTACCCCGCCTGACCCGTCGAAAGGGTATGTATGGCCTCTCTATCCAACGTATGATATTGTTGTAGCAGATTCATCAAATGGTAAAATTCTTAGAAAATTAACATCAGAGGCAAACTACGATGCAGAAGCAACTATATCTCCTGTAGGTGACCGTATTGTGTTTACATCAATGCGATCAGGTGATATTGAACTGTATTCATGCAAATTAGATGGAAGTGATATTGAAAAATTAACAGACGAACCGGGGTACGACGGCGGTGCATTCTATAGTTTGGATGGAAAAAAAATTGTGTTTCGTGCATCCCGACCCAAAGGAAAGGATTTGGAGAGTTATCAAAGTTTACTCAACGAAAATCTTATTCGCCCGAAACAGCTTGAAATTTTTGTGATGGATGCAGACGGGAAAAACAAAAAGCAAATAACCAACAATGGAAGAGCAAATTTTGCCCCATTCTTCCATCCGGATGGCAAAAGGGTAATATTTGCGTCTAATATGGACGACCCCAAAGGGAGAAATTTTGATATGTATATGGTAAATATAGATGGAACCGGATTGGAAAGAATTACCTATTACGAAGAGTTCGACGGATTTCCTATGTTTACCAGAGACGGTAAGAAGATTATTTTCTGCTCGAATCGTAATAATTCAAACCCTGGTGATACCAATGTGTTTATTGCAGATTGGGTTGAGTAGTAGTTTTTTTCAGAAATCCTGATAGTAGGCTCAAAATACTGAAGATTCAAATCATTCAGAAGTTACTTCTGTTATGGATAAAAATGGAATTTAGAATGGTAACAAAAAAGTGAATACAGTTTTATAGAAACAGATTCAGAATTACCATTAATGACATTTAATTCATTTTATTATGAAAAACAACAGAAGAGATTTTATTAAGCTTACAGGTCTTGCAGGTGCAGCATCTATGATTCCGGCAGGTAAAATGTCGGCAGAAAATACTACAAATAACCAACCTACGATTGAAGCAGCTTGTGTACTTGTACCTACAGAAACAGCCGGACCTTTTCCATTGGATTTAACAACAAATAGTACTTATTTCAGAAACGACATCCGCGAATCAAAAACAGGGGTGCAGTTAAATCTGAAATTAAAAGTATTGGGAGCAGACAACTGCGAACCCATGCAGAATGTACGGGTTAATATTTGGCATTGCGATAAAGACGGACTCTACTCGGGGTACGATCAAACAAATAATAAAGGTCAGGCAGGGTTAACATATTTACGCGGTTATCAAGTAACCGATGCAAATGGGGAAGTAGATTTTATTACAATTTTCCCGGGT
>CALMMI010000677.1 GCA_937868245.1 uncultured Ignavibacteria bacterium
AGTATCGGACCTAATCCTGTCCATTCAGAATTGCGATGACCAATTATGAGTTCGTCGTCAGCCATTCGATAGAGTAAGTTTTTGAGGGCTTCGTTCATAGTTTTTAGATTGATGGATTTTGAATTAGGATTGCTGTTCTTTCTTAAAGGCATCTATTTTCTCGCGTGTATTTGCATACGCATTCACTTCGCGATATGGCTTGTCGAGTGCAGTTTCGAACATATCGGAATCAGAAGTATCAAGAGCAATTATATCGTCGGTGCTTACTACCCACAAGCTGACAGACTGTCCGCGTCTTCCGAACTGTTCCTTTGCAAATGCTATTGCAAGCTCAGGAGTAGGAGCATGAACCGACCCAACATGAAGATGCCGTGCACCTGATTTTGGCTGGTGGAACACTTCATAGGTCTTAAACTGGTCCAATTCTTCTTTGGGAGTAAACTCTGTTTCTGGATTTGCGGGCAGTTCAGCTCTGTTTACCCGTGGGTCGAGCGATGTAATAATCTGCATTGTTTGGCTCTTGAATAAAAAAGGAGGGGAAATTTTGTGTTTATAAATACAAAAATACGACTATTTGGGCAATAGTTCTAATGACAAAAGTCATAGTTTCTGTTTGGGGATTTGCTATAAAGTATCTTCCACTTCGATGTGCTCAGTGTGACTCAACTTTTCTCATTACAAATAGTAACAGTCATGTCATACCGGGCGGAGTAGAAGTATCGGATACCTGCCTAATTACAGACAACCTTATTAAATTTACCATGCCCACAAATTAAACGTAGGGGCGTATTGAATACGCACGAAACTATATGGATATTACCCCAGCCTATTGGAAATTTAAGGTAGTGGTTATGGGGCGTATTCAATACGCCCTTACACATATTTTGGGTATTTGGTTCAGGTCGGTTGCTACAATACCTTCCTGCTAAACGTATAGGCGGAATAGCAGTTGTAGCAACTGCCGTGACGTTACTTATTTATTCTTATAACTTACAACTGCAAGGCGGTAAACAACTGACTTGACATCGAAAGAGTAATACATAGATATATACTATATCTATCACCCGAAATACTCCTGCAAGGACTTCACCCCAATATCCTCTGTCCTAAGCGATGTTATCCCGCTAAGAGATGCCCCTGCTGCTGCTAACGTCGTGAAAAATGGAATCTTATAGCGCATTGCAGTCTGTCCCATGATGTACTCATCAAAACGGGCATTCTCCCCGATTGGAGTGTTTATTACAATTTGAACTGCCCCGTTTGTTATGTGGTCAATAATACTTGGACGACCTTCGTAATGCTTGAGTACTTGTGTTGCAGGTACTCCGTTTTGCTGCAAGAATGCTGCTGTACCTGAAGTTGCGCAGATTTCATATCCAAGCTCGGAATACCCCATTGCAATCTGAACGGCACGGGGAGTTTTATCTTGATTGCTAAGGGAGATAAACACATTACCGCTGTTCGGCAGTGTATTTCCGGAAGAAATGTGCGCCTTTACAATTGCTTTTCCGAACGTTGAATCAATACCCATAACCTCCCCTGTCGAGCGCATTTCAGGACCAAGAAACACATTAGCTTTCGGGAACTTAACGAACGGAAATACTGATTCTTTGATTGCAACACGTTTTGCGGAAAGCGAGAAATCACGAACGCCTAAATCAATAAGTTTTTCTCCGAGCATAACCCGTGTAGCTATTTGAGCAAGCGAAACATTAGTAGCTTTCGATACAAACGGTGTTGTCCGTGAAGCTCTTGGGTTTACCTCAAGTACATAAATTGTTCCGTTTTGAAGCGCAAATTGGATATTCAATAAACCAATAACTTTTAATTTCCTAGCTAATTTTTTAGTATATGCTGTAATGACATCAAACTGTTCATTTGTAATATTATACGGAGGAAGTACGCACGATGAATCACCCGAGTGAATCCCTGCTTCTTCTATATGCTGCATCACCCCACCGATGACAACTGTCTCACCATCCGCAACAGCATCTACATCGAACTCATACGCGTTTTCGAGGAAATGATCAATGAGGATTTGCGTACCGGGGAATGTTTCAATTGCACGGCGAATATACTGACGTAGTGATTCCTCTCGGTAGCAAATTTCCATTGCACGTCCGCCCAAAACATAACTCGGACGAACAAGCACAGGATACCCGATTCTATTTGCAATTTCAACTGCTTCACTCTCAGTAAGTGCACTCCCCCATGGCGGACAAGGGATTGCAATTTCAGCAAGCAAATCACCGAAACGTTTGCGGTCTTCCGCAAGGTCGATTCCTTCTGGTGATGTTCCGATTAACGGAACTCCTGCCTCCAAGAGTTGCATTGCAAGTTTGAGCGGAGTTTGTCCGCCGAATGTAACGATTACACCATCCGGTTGCTCGAACTCCAATACATTCATTACATCTTCAAACGTGAGCGGCTCGAAATAGAGTTTGTTGGTTGTGTCGTAATCTGTTGAAACTGTTTCGGGATTACAGTTAATCATAATTGCCTCGCACCCTGCCGCACGGGTTGCAAATACACCCTGAACACAGCAGTAGTCAAACTCAATCCCCTGTCCGATTCGATTAGGTCCGCTCCCTAAAATCACAATCTTACGCTTATCCGAACGTACTGCTTCATTTTCAGTCTCATACGTAGAATAATGATATGGCGTTTCCGATTCAAACTCGGCAGCACATGTATCAACTGTTTTGAACACAGGAATAACACCCAACGACTTACGGAAAGCCCGTATCTCTTTTGGTGTTGAACGGGTTAAAAATCCAAGCTGAACATCTGAGAAACCAAGTTCTTTTAGATATTTCATTTGTCCGGCTGTAATATCAGAAAGCGATACTCCCTCTTTACTGAATCCCTCTTTAAGTTCAAGAGCAGTATCTACAATCTCCCTGCATTGCTCAATAAACCACGGGTCATATTTCGCAAGGTTGAATATTTCTTCGGTCGAGAATCCAAACCGCAAAGCATCACACAAATCAAATAATGATTTGGAGGTTTTCACACGTAATCTATTGCCAAGGGCTACAAGGTCGTGCTTTTCGTTATCATTAAAATACGTGGCATTATCGAATCCGAAACCGTGACGGTTATTCTCCAAACTTCTCACTGCCTTTTGAAGGGCTTCCTTGAATGTCCTGCCGAATGACATTGCCTCTCCAACCGACTTCATCTGAACGCCGAGAGTATCTTCCACCTCGCGGAATTTCTCGAAATCCCAACGTGGAATCTTTACAACTACATAATCAATTGAAGGTTCGAAACATGCAGGAGTTTTACGGGTAATATCATTTTGGATTTCATCAAGGGTAAAGCCTACCGCAAGTTTAGCTGCAATCTTTGCAATCGGGAAACCTGTTGCTTTCGATGCCAAGGCAGAACTCCTCGATACACGTGGGTTCATTTCGATAATAATCATACGTCCGTCTGCCGGATTTATGGCGAACTGCACGTTCGAGCCGCCTGTTTCCACTCCGATTTCTCGCATGATTTTGAGTGCTGCATCACGCATTTTCTGATATTCACGGTCGGAAAGGGTTTGAGCAGGTGCTACGGTAATCGAATCCCCTGTATGCACGCCCATCGGGTCGAAATTCTCGATTGAGCAGATGATAACGCAATTATCCTTGGTGTCGCGCATTACCTCGAGTTCGTATTCTTTCCAGCCGAGGATGGATTCTTCCACCAAAACTCTGCCTACTGGTGAGGCAACAAGTCCTGCGCGGAGCATTTCGGAGTATTCCTCCATATTGTAGGCAATGCCGCCGCCCGAACCGCCCATTGTGAAGGAAGGACGGATAATCGCCGGGAAACCGATTTCTTCAATAACTTTCAGACCTTGTTCAAATTCATGCACGAACCCACCGCGCGGCATATCCAAACCGCACTTTTTCATTGCTTCAAGGAAAAGTTCGCGGTCTTCGGCTTTGCGGATGGATTCCACTTTCGAGCCGATAAGCTCTACGCCGTATTTTGCTAGAATGCCCGCTTCGTGGAGTTCCAAGGCGGCATTGAGTGCTACCTGACCTCCCATTGTTGGCAATATAGCGTCCGGACGTTCTTTCTCAATGATTTTTTCGATGAATTCGGGGGTAATCGGCTCAATATAGGTTGCGTCTGCAATATTGGGGTCGGTCATGATAGTGGCGGGGTTGGAATTGATAAGGCACACGCGAAAGCCCTCTTCACGAAGGACTTTGCACGCCTGGGTGCCGCTATAATCAAATTCACACGCTTGACCAATTATGATAGGACCACTTCCGATAACGAGGATTGTGTGCAGATCGGTACGTTTTGGCATGGATAGACTTGAGGATTTTGTTCAAAATATTTTACAAAAATACGACTATTTGGTGAATAGTCATACTTTGTCCTTTAACGGGCAATGTTGAAAATTTTTTAGTAAAAACCTTCATTTTAGCAAAAATTGAGTAATAAATGAGTAATGGACGAGAAGAATTGCAACGTAATTTTGGGTTAGCTACTCAAGTAGAGCGAAAAAGCAACATTCTAAGTCAAAAATCTATTTTCAAATAGTTGCAATAGATAATTTTTCTCATTTATTAGGAGATTCCTATGGTACAAAAATTTGAAAACAGCTAATTGCTAACGACTACGAGTAGTAATAGTATTTTTTTCTATATTTATAAGTAAATTGCACGGCAGTTAAATTTATACAAAAATGGGATTGCCAAAACCCTAAACAGTAGGCAAAAACTCTAATCATTAATTAAAATGAAAAAACAATCACTTCATTCGTATTCTCAGACTACAATAGTTAGAACTATT
>CALMMI010000678.1 GCA_937868245.1 uncultured Ignavibacteria bacterium
CCGGCGGTGAGTTTAATCATCCAATGCTACACCATGATAGTTGGCTTTGCAAGCATTTATTATATAAAGTATCCAAATCCGAATACAAAATTTGAATCCGGGTTTTGTGAATTGTTGCGAATATTGGTGTAAGGTTTATAGTGTGTAAATGTTATGTGTACTATATGAATCTTGAAGGTTAGATGTCTAATAAAACAATAAATTGCAGGAGTAAATACTTGGAACAAAATTATGTCATGCAAAGTATAAGAACCCAACTCAAGAACGTGCGGTATTGTTTTCAATTTTTGGTGAGTCATATTTGTGAAAACCAAAAAATGGAATAAAAAAAGGGAAGAATAACTGAACGAAAAAGAAATATAAAATCGGAATTCATTCATTTGAAAAAAAATGTTGCACCAGGTGTGAAAAAAAGATTTTGAATGTTTAACATATGCAAACCGAAGAGAAGGTATCTTATTGATTTAAATCAACAATTAATGAGTTTTAGACGCAAATCCGTGCGGTTCTAACCCCAAAAAATGTCTAAAAAGAAAGTTTGAAATATATTTTTTTAAAATCTAAATTTATTGTTTGCGTGTTTGGGATATATTTCGTAGTATTGCATCTCAGAGAGAAAAATGGCATAAATTGGTTCTGTAACGTCTTTAAAATATGCCAAAAAGAGAAGGAAACCAGGTTCAAAATCAGTAGAAAATTGAAGAAAGAAGCTGGTACAAAGCAGCAGCAGAAGCCGGAGAAAAAAAATATTTTGATTCGGCAGTGTAACGTAATTTGCAATTACGTGTCTCTTATGTGTACACAAGTAATATGTACATAGGAAAAAGATAGTTAAATCGTTTTATTTAATGTATTTTTAATTTTTTATGGAGTCCCCAATATGAGGCGCTTCTTTACTTCAACCATAGTTCAACGGCATTTCGGATGGCTTGCTGTTGCTATGATGATGCTGATTTCGGTTTCATCACTTTCTGCGCAAGATACACGGTTCACCGATGTAAATGGTCAGGGAGAAATTAACGAAGGGTCGGAATACTATATCGGTCTTCCGAATTGCTGGAAAGATCCTTCCGATAACGTACCTCCTGGTATGGTACCTAATGAAGCATGGGTTTCATCAAAGGTATCTACTATGGTTATGGTAGAAAACAAGTCATTAGGTATTAACATTTCTTATCCAGTTGAACCGGGTAAGCACACTGTTATTCCATTGCCTGATGTATTAATGAATGGCAGAGCAGGTGTAGTGAATCCTTACGGTATCCGTTTGGTAGGTAATGATCCTATTTCTGTTATTGTTTCTTCTAACTGGCGTTCATCAGGTGCTATCTATAAAGCACTTCCTGTTGAAATGTTAGGAAAGAAATACGCAGCTCTTAGTCTTTACCAAGACAATCAAGGCGATAATAGACCAGGTCAGATTTTAGTTGTTGGTACAAAAGACCAAACTGAAGTACGCTGGACATTACCTAAAGCATGTAAATCAACAACCGAAACAGGTGAAGGTTCGGTAACGTTGAATGAAGGTGAAACATACCTTATTCAACTTAAAATGGACGATAAATACAATCAAAACCCACAGGCGGATCTTACCGGTACTATTGTAACAGGTTCTAAACCAATCGGTGTTATCACAGGACATACAAAAGGTGCTATGCCTCGTTATGAAGGTTCTTTCTATGCATTACGTACAGACATGGTTCGTAACATGGAAATCGAAATGATTCTTCCTATGGAAATTGCAGGTACTGAATTCATGACAGTTCCTCGTATCGTTGAAGGCAGAACACTTCACAAATGGCCAGATGATAACGGCGACATGATTAGATTCGTTGCTGTTGAAGATAATACAGTAGTTTACCAAATGCGCCAAAACGGTGCAGGTACATATCAACGTTGTCCTCCCCTCCATCCTGGCGAATTTTATGAAATTACCAATATGGAAGAAGCTGCTTACTATACAACAACTAAACCTGTAGTAGTAGGTCAGTATCTAAAAGCATGGCTCATGCACGCTTACGAGAAAAAAGACGCAAGTCCACTTGGTCACGTTTCCGGCGGTTTGGGTGAAATGATTAACGTTACTCCATTAAATGCATGGCCAAGCTATGCTACATTTAGAGCTCCTAAGTTAAATAATAATTATGTAAATGCTACTTTCCGTACAGATGATATTGAAAAAATAAGAGTTAACGGAAAAACATTGTCACAATTCTTCGGTTCTAAAATTCAAAAATATCAAGGTACAGATTTCAGTTATGCTGCTAAGCCAATTAGCGCAGGCGATTATGTAATTGAAGGTGCAGACGGTGCTAAATTTGCTGCTTATGCGTATGGTAACTGGGAAACAACAGAATACCCAACTCCACACAACTATGCATACGGTTATCCTGTAGGTGCTAACTTCGCAATTAAATGCGATGATGAAATCAAACTTGTTGGCGATCCAAAATGCGGTAATATCAATGGTATTGCTAAAGTGGGTCCTGGAACCAGCGACTGCGCAGGTTTACTTTATGTTCGTTTGGTTGGCAAAGCAGACAACTATGCTTTCTCAACTCCTAAAGAATTTGTATCAGGCGACAAAAACACAACATTTACTCTTAACGTAATTGATCCTTCGAAACCTGCTACTGCAGTTATCAAAGCAATGAGCCGTTCAGGTAAATTCATTATTAGAACATACGAATATAACCCAGAGCAAATTATTGCTACTCCGTTATCAATCAATTATGGTACTCTTGGTGTTGGCGAAAGCCTCTGCCGCAAGATTACTTTAAGTAACCCTGGCAAAATTACTGCAACTGTAAATGAATTGAAAATTAAACTTCATCAAAAAGAGTTTACTATCTCTTCATCAACAGTATTCCCAATTATCATTCCTGCAGGTGAATCAAGAGAAGTTGAAGTTTGTGCTACAGCACTTGAACAAAAATCTGTAACAATCATCGATACAGTTATTGCTGTTCTTGGTTGCTACGAAAAATCAATTACTGAGCTTAAAGTACGTACAGAAAAACCAAAAGTATATATCACAGATTTGAATTTTGGTAAAGTTCCTGTAAACACAGAGCGTTCAGGTGAAGTGGAAATCAGAAACGTTGGTACAGTTGACGTTAAACTTACTGCGATTAACTGGCCTATGCCACACGACAAGTTCCTCCGTACAGAAGGTCTTAACTTCCCGATTGTTATTAAGCCAAATGATCCTCCAGTAAAATTCACAGTGTTCTATAATCCAGGTTCAACAACCGCAGTATTAGACAAAACACGTGCTACATTTACAGTAAACACAGACGAAATCAAAATTACTTCAGACTGGACAGGTCAAGGTATTGACGCAGGTCCATACATCACAGGTTATGATTGGAAACAAAGAAGAGTATTGGATGCATTTGCAGGTGTAACAGAATATCCGTTCACAGTTAAATACGGTAACTCAGGTAACACAGCAGATCTTGAAAATGTAACAATTACTCCTGTTGGTGCTGATGCTAAATACTTCACAGTTGATGTAGTAACAGTTCCTTCACGTCTTTCTAAAAATCAAGAAAATTCTTTGAATGTTAGCTTCAAACCTGAATATATTACAGGTACACGCGACGCAGAACGTAACTACACTCTTACTTTAGAGATGAAAGGTACATTCAACGGAGAAGTGAAAACAGCAACTGCAACTTTAGATGGAATTGGTATCCAACCTCACGTTGACCTTACTCCAACTATCGATTTCGGTCAAGCACTCAAAGCAAATGACGTAACTCCAAACATGGATGCTACAGTTACAAGCAACGGTACAATGAACTTGACAGTATCAAACAAAATCAAAGGTATTTATATCGATGGTCCTGATGCTGCTAAATTCATCATTGATCCTGCATTTATCGCATCAAATCCTTATGCAAATACAGTAAGCAACAATGCCGGAAACAACACATTGAATATTCCAATTCATTTTGTTGCAAACACAGAAATCCGTAAGTTCAATGCAGTATTGCATATCGAAACAGACGCTCCTGAGAATCCAACATGTAACCTTACTGCCGGTACAATTGAAACAGGAACTGCTTCATTGTCAACAACAAATGAAATATTGAAGCAATTCATTACTCTTACAAAACAAGGTAAAGTAGGAATTACAAATACAGGTAGTGTTGATGTAACAATTACTGATATCAGTTCTCCAAAAGGTGCCGGATCATTTGTATGGAAAAACCTGAGCAAAAATAACAATACTGTTACTTTGCCTTATGTTCTTACAATCGGAAGCACACTTAATCTAGATGTTGAATATGCTCCTCAAATTGTAAACGGAATTGATGATATCGCAACTATTGATTACACAACAAACAATGGTGTATTTACTTCAACATTAACAGGTACACCTGATCAAATCATCTCTCTTGTGAAAATTGGCAAGCCAAATTCAACTCCATGGGATAGTTCATATTCAGTTACTGCAGGTGAGTTGACTGACTATATCGACTTCAATTTGACAAACGACGAAAGTGAAAACTTAGACAGAGCTAATGTAAGCGAGTTTACAGCAACTGTAACTTACCTTCCATCACTTGCTCAGCCTTTACTTGACAAAGTAAATCCTGCTAAGAACATTCAACTGACATCTTTGACAAACGGTTGGACAATCGTAAGTGCAGAACCAAAATCAATCGGTAATGTTGGTACACTTACAGTTCACATGAAAAACCAAAGCGGTATCGCTCTTAAAGGTGAAGGTTCACTCTTCCGCTTTAGAATGGCATCATTCTTAGGTGTAGAGAAAAACACAATCCTCGGTTGTGCATTAAAAATTAGCGATGTTGTAACAAGCGGTTATACATTAGTGAACAACAGACCTGGTAAACTATGGGTTAATCTTGATTGCGGTAAAGATATTCGTACAGTTCGCTTTGGCGAAACAGGATACTCTTTAAGCTCAGTTACTCCTCTTCCAACAGGTAATCACGGATCGCTTAATTATTCAATCGGCTTAGATGGTCAGACAACAATTTCCATCTACAATGCAATGGGACAAAAAGTGGCAACACTTGTTGACCAACAACAAAAAGCCGGTGCTTATTCAGTAGCATTCGATACAGACGGACTACAACTTTCTTCAGGTACTTATACTTGCAAGATTGAATCAGGTCCATACATGGATATTCAACAACTCATTATTGCTAAATAATAGTGGCATAAGTTGAATTGTAAAATAGAAATCCCTCTTTTGGATGAAACCAAAAGAGGGATTTTCTTATAAAGGATAAAATATGTTTAAATGGAAAATCTTGACAGCGATATTCGTAGTGATGAATGTTGCATCCTATTCAGCTAAAGCAAAAGAAGATAAACCCGTGGAAGGAATCGTTCTTGGCATAAATGGTACAGAAAACGTGTATGTTGATATTGGCTATTGCTTTGGCAAGCGAACGGACTGGTTCTCGAAAGAAATGCTAAAAGGCTATGGGGGGCTTACAGTCGGAATGGAGCTATCGAAACAGGATAGAGTAATTATTGCTCCTAAATTGGCGTACTCAATTAATATGTTCTTATCATTTGGTGTTAATCTATTATATTATACGGATTTGTCAACTGCTACACTTCAGTTCAGACCGGAAATAGGTGTAAGTGCATTTGGTGTTCGCGCAGTGTTTGGAAGGAATTTTTCTGTCGGTAATTATGAATTTAAAGGAGTTAACAAAAATAATTATGCAGTTACCGTGCTTATTCCATTGTGATATTTAGAGGTCTGGTTGAGAAATCCACGATTTTAGAATTGAATCTTCAGTGTTTTTATGGTTGTGAGAGAAGAGCATTTTCTCGATATACTTCCCTAAAATATCAAACTCAAGATTTACTTTTGACCCGGCTTTCAGAAGATTTAATGTAGTAACCTGCAACGTATGTGGGATAATTGCGACCATAAATCTATTATTATCTACTCTTGCAACTGTTAGGCTCACTCCGTTAATACATATTGACCCGATAGGAACAACATACTGCGAAAAACTTGTAGGAAACTCAACCCAAATTTGTGTACTCCCATCCTTTGGTTCAATGCTCGAAACCTCGCCAACACAATCTACATGTCCTTGAACTATATGACCTCCTAATCTATCACCAACACGCATTGCCCTCTCTAAATTTACTTTGTAACCAAAAGAAAAACTCTTGAAGGTAGTTTTAAGCAGAGTTTCCTCTACAGCTACAACATCAAAGGCAGTTTTTGTGCGGGAAACAACTGTTTGGCAAACACCGTTTATTGAAACAGAATCATCAATCTTCAAATCATCCATTACCTTTTGTGCTTGAACTGTAATTCGGAGATTCTTCCCCTGAGACTGTATGGAAGATATAACACCAATTTCTTCAATTAATCCGGTGAACATAAAATTTTCTACTTAATGGATAATACTTTTAAGCCAACTATTCCTGATACAATCAAGAGCAGACATACAATCCGTGCAAAATCTCGGGGTTCATTACACAATACAATACCTAATATTGCCGTACCAACAGCACCG
>CALMMI010000679.1 GCA_937868245.1 uncultured Ignavibacteria bacterium
CATTCTCAATACCTTTGCATCGAAAGATTCATTTAATATCATCCTCTCGAACAATACTGAACAGATTGTTTCGGAAAAATGGATAAGTGCAAGTCCTGAAAACATCAATGCAACGTTTGCAGGAATAAAAGAAGAGCAACTGGCA
The DNA here is from genome assembly GCA_937868245.1 of uncultured Ignavibacteria bacterium. GTDB lineage: Bacteria > Bacteroidota > Ignavibacteria > Kapaibacteriales > UBA961 > JADJXV01. The sequence goes on from CALMMI010000679.1 coordinate 146, forward strand.
ATGTACTCTTACCTTCAGCTTTCACTGCCAAACGGGATGAAGTATCTGAAAAGAGCATACGGCAAAGCCAATGTAATATTAATTTCTAATTCAGACGGATTAGGAAACTATAAAATAGCCAACCCGCTAATTGCAGAAATATCAACAATTAATGACTATACACCTCAAATCAATTGTATCGACTATTCAAATGCACGGAGAACATACAGTCAGAATTCTACTTATTATTACGGGAACTTCTACTTGTATGATTATCTAGTGAAATGGTCGGGAGGTTATTATTTGGATGCAAATAAGGCTGGTGTTGCCCTTTCGTCATCAATTTCCTCGATTGTTAACAGTTCCGAAGGAAAAATCCAATCGCTGGAGCTATACACTACACTTGAGGATGGATTTTGTTATGCACGCTACGACCAGGTAGCCACCCAAGCTCAAAAAGATGCAGGGATTGTATTTCAAGTGGGCAGGTATTACGGCAAACTTCCTGTAATAGTACGGGCAACAGGATTTTATCAGGATCAACCGTTTAATAAGGAAGTCCGTTTTGATGTATTACCCGAAGTTGATCCTACCAGAATGCTTCGCAGAATTTGGAACGGTAATTATATCTCCAAAATGGAAACTGGAACAATTACAAATGATATAATTAAAGAAATCATAGATGTAAGCAGAAGAAACCGTGTGTTGTCAATTTACACAGCCTTTCTGGCTCTTGAGCCTTGGAGGATGCCGAAAGATGATTACTTGTTCTATCAGCCTGACGAAAAGGAAGATGACGGCAGTCATAGTACAGATGTAGAAGAAAATATTGTTGTTAGCGGAAAAGAGTTAGTGCATGTAACTGCATTCCCAAATCCTTTCACCTCGCAGTTGAAAATTGAATGCAGTGATTTGGCAGCAGGTGTTGAAATTACCTCTGTAGAGATTTATAATACTTTAGGAAGTATGGTAAAATCATTTTCAGGCGATATTTTTGGAGGCAATAAAAGCTTCCTATGGCTTGGCGATGATAACTCAGGTACAGAAGTTCAAAGCGGGATGTATGTAGTAGTTGTTAAAACAACAAAGGGCATAGTACGCTTTAATGTAGTCTTAAACAGATAAGTAACGTTGCTCTTTATCTTTTCCGAATTTTATAGCCCGTGATTGAAATCGCGGGCTATAAAATTATAGACCTGTAGAAATGAAAATGGAGACCAATTTCAACATTTAACAGGTAAACGTTCGCAAAAGACGGCAAAAATATATTCTTTTGAATAGGATTTTTATCTGGTGAATCAATAGTAGTGCAATCTTTTTAACTTCGGTTTTTCGTATGTTATCAGTATTCTTAGTATATAATGAAAAAGCCTGTAGTTATTATTTGCCTATTTCTTTATGCTGTTATTTTAGGTGGCTGCTCTATGATAAACGTATCCGAACAACAGGATGCCAAAACACTTGGAGCAGGGAAACACACATTTGAAATTTCACTCCCGTATAGTCCAACCGTAAATTCTTTTCATGCAACAGACACGCTAACAGACCACAGCTATATACCTCCTATTATACCGCTGGAATTTCATTGGCAATATGGATTAGCGACACATCATGATATTGGTCTCAGCCTTTGGACAAGTGCATTACCCTTCTTGGTTATGACAGGAGGAACGTATGGTTTTGATATAGGTACAAGGCTAAACTGGAAATGGATGGTAACTGAAACCGATTCCCACCATAAACTTGCTGTAAATACTTCGTTTGCATACTATCATGCACGAGGTAAAAAGCATCGTGAAGATAATACCGGTTCATATTTCAAAGCAAATTCAGGTTTTGCAGGAATTGCACTGATATATTCCTACCATCCCCGCAATAATAATATCCAAAGTTTCTATGTTGGAATTAAACCTATGGTTTTTACCTATACCGGCATAGTGGATTCTGTACTCAACGATCCGTTTATTAGTGCAAAATTCAGGCATGCCGACGATCAGTCGGATTACCCTATGGTATCTATTAATGCTACATTAACAACAATCTCTCCGTTTATTGGTGCCAAACTTAGCGACTCCCTTTCATTGTATTCTATAGTAGGTATTAAAAGTATAGAATTTATGCCTACATTCGGCTTACACGACGGGAAAGCACAGATAATTGGATTTTCTGTTGCATGTGGGTTTGCACTGCTCTGATAAACAGGATTTAGCCGCAAAATGCGCAAAAACAAACAATAGAACTTTTGATTTCTTTTGTGCCTTTTGTTGTAAAATCTTAAATCTACAACCGATATTGGATTGAAAAGAGAATCAATGTATCGGGATTATAGCTCCGAATAGCGTAAGCCGATGAGAATAATTATTCGTTAGAAACAACAAAGTTCTATGATAAAACAATGTCTTACATCAAATCAATGGCAAATGTGAATTAAGTATCTTCATTTTTTACGCTCATCAATATTTCGTGATTTTGTAAGTTTGTAATCAAGAAAACGAAGGATTCAAATATCCCTTAAAAACGCCAGTCCAAACGAATGATAGCACTCCCAAAGTATATCCAAGAACTTACGCCCTATAAACCGGGACAATCCGTTGCTGAAATACAACGGTTATATGGAATTGAGAACGTAGTAAAATTGGCTTCTAACGAGAATCCTTTAGGCAGCTCTCCCAAGGCAATCGCAGCAGTTCACGAATGGGCTGAAAAGTCGTTTGTTTACCCAGATGGGGGTATGGAATTACGTGAACGTCTTGCCCGAAAATTCAATCTTCAACAGGAAAATATAATCTGCCATAGCGGTTCGGACGCACTTATTCATCTCGCACTACGAACATTTTTAGATGAAGGTGACAATCTGGTATCCTCGCACGGAACATTTATCGGGTTTCAAGTAGCAGCCAAACTTCATGGTTATTGTACGTATTATGTACCTCAGACCGCCGATTACCGATTCAATATCGAAGCACTTGCCGCAGCAATCACCCCCAAAACAAAAATCCTCTACCTTGCCAACGTCAACAACCCAACCGGAACTTTTTTTAGCAAAGAAGAATATCTATGGCTTATGGAGCGTGTTCCTGAAAATGTTCTTGTGATTATGGATGAAGCGTACAACGAATACAGCAAATTTATGTATCCGGAATTTTTAGACAGTTTGGAATTCACATTTCAAAATGTCTTAACCTTGCGGACATTTTCAAAAGTTTATGGACTTGCAGGGCTAAGGGTAGGGTATGGTATTGCCTCTAAAGAAATTATAGAACCTATGCTCCGTACCAAATTGCCGTTCGACCCTAATACACTTGGGCAATATGCAGCAATTGCTGCATTAGAAGACGAGGACTTTTTGGAAAGAACTGTTAAGCTTAATGCAGATGGGATTAACCTGTTTAATAGAGAGTTCAGAAGAATAGGTTTGAAATTTCCGAATTCTGCAGGTAATTTTGTGATGGTCGATTGCGATACCGTTGAAAAAGCACAGGAACTCTATATGGGGTTATTAAAACGTGGGTTTATTACCCGACCTTTAGGAGGCTTTTCGTTGCCACATTGTATCCGTATCAGTACGGGAACAATGGAGCAAAACTATGCTTTCGTTGCTGCAATCGAAGATGCAGCTAAAGAAATATTCTGAAATTGATTGTGAATTTAAGAAAAAGGAGTACCAAGTAATGATTAGAGCAGATGGGCAGGCAGCAGATTTTCTGCCATTGAACGGAACAGATTATATCGAATTTTACGTTGGGAATGCCAAGCAAGCAGCATATTATTATCAAATGGCATTTGGCTACGAGCTTATTGCGTATGCCGGACCCGAAACAGGTGTTCGTGAATATGCTTCGTATGTATTGAAACAAAATAAGGTGCGCTTGGTACTAACAACACCAATGCATCCTGATTCTCCGATAAACCAGCACATCAGTAAGCATGGTGATGGTGTGAAGGTACTTGCAATATGGGTGGACGACGCTGAATATTCATGGAAAGCAACCACTGAGCGCGGTGCAAAAAGTTACGAAGAGCCTACTACGTTAACAGATGAATTTGGTGAAGTAAAAGTATCTGCAATCCATACCTATGGAGATACTATTCATAGATTTGTTGAGCGTAAGAATTATACCGGGGCGTTCATGCCCGGCTATAAGGCAATGGAAGGTAAAGTAAAATCAGAACCTGTAGGGTTGTTACATATCGATCATTGCGTAGGAAATGTGGAACTAGGGAAAATGGATGAATGGGTAAAGTTTTATGAAGATGTTATGGGTTTCAAACTTATACTCACGTTTGATGACGAGGACATTTCCACAGAATATTCTGCCCTGATGAGCAAAGTTGTCTCTAATGGAACGGGCTACGTAAAGTTCCCGATAAATGAACCGGCTGCAGGAAAAAAGAAGTCCCAAATTGATGAATACTTAGAGTTCTATCACGGACCTGGTGTTCAGCATATTGCTATTGCAACACACGACATTATTGGAACGGTTTCCGAGTTGCAACGTCGCGGCGTTGAATTTTTACGAGTACCTGTTACGTATTACGAGACGGTGTTAGAACGTGTAGGGAAAATCGACGAGGACATTGCTCCTCTCCGCGAGCTTGGAATTTTAGTTGATAGAGACGACGAAGGATATTTATTGCAAATTTTTACAAAGCCTGTTGAAGACCGTCCTACTTTGTTCTATGAAATTATCCAAAGAAAAGGTGCAAAATCATTCGGTAAAGGGAATTTTAAGGCGCTTTTCGAGGCAATTGAGCGCGAACAGGCAATACGCGGCAATCTATAAGTGAATTTTTTTTTGAAAAACACTACTATTATTTTTTATACTAATTTGTTGAACTATTAGAGGGATAACATAATGGGAGCTACTTCTGCTTCAACTTCCGGCGACGCGCCAAAATATTTTGAAATTCCATTTTTTGAGTCAGTTAACCAAAATTTCGACAAAGCGGCTATGCTGCTTGAGCATCCCAAAGGTCTGTTAGACCAAATTCGTGCATGTAACTCTGTATATTATATGCAGTTTCCTGTGCGTATCAAAGGGGAAATCCAAGTAATCTCGGCATGGAGAGCAGAGCATAGTCATCATAAATTACCATGCAAGGGCGGCATCCGTTATAGTGAAAATGTAAATCAGGATGAAGTAATTGCACTCTCGGCATTAATGACCTATAAATGTGCGGTTGTGAACGTTCCGTTCGGTGGCGGTAAGGGCGGTATCAAAATCAATCCTAAAAATTATTCAGAAGAAGAGTTGGAAAGAATAACCCGCCGTTATACGGTTGAGCTTATTCATAAGAATTTTATCGGACCATCGGTGGATGTTCCTGCACCGGATTACGGTACAGGTGCCCGTGAAATGGCTTGGATTGCAGATACATACCAAACATTTGTAGGAAAAGAAATTGATGCTCTTGCCTGTGTAACCGGTAAACCGATTCCTCAGGGTGGTGTTCGCGGTCGTACAGAAGCTACAGGACGCGGGTTGTATTTTGGTGTGCGTGAAACTCTAAATGATTTGGAGTTGATGAAGAAAATTGGAATGGCTCCGGGTATGGAAGGAAAGACAGTTATTGTGCAAGGATTTGGTAATGTTGGATACCATGCTGCAAAATTCCTTAGAGAAGGCGGAGCAATTATAACAGGAATTATCGAATGGGATGGAGCCGTAATAAATCCTAATGGAATTGATGTTGAAGCATTGGATGCGCACCGCAAGGCAACAGGCTCTATCACAAATTTCCCGTATGCAACTACTATTGCCGATGGTAATTCAGTACTTGAACATGAATGTGATATACTTGTTCCTTCGGCTCTTGAATCACAAATTACTGATCGTAACGCTCCCAATATCAAAGCAAAAATTATTGCTGAAGGTGCAAACGGACCTATCGTAGCATCAGCAGAAAACTTGCTTTTGGAAAGAGGTGTTTTGATTATTCCTGATATGTACTTGAATGCCGGCGGGGTGGTTGTATCGTATTTTGAATGGCTCAAAAACATTTCGCACGTTCGCTTCGGAAGAATGGACAAGAGATTTGAAGAAAGTGGAAATCTCCGTCTCGTGTCGGTAGTAGAACGTATGACAGGAAAATCACTCACAACGGAAGAACGGAATTTGTTGATTCGCGGTGCTGATGAAGAGGATTTGGTAAATTCTGGTTTGGAAGATTCGATGATTACTGCATATCATGAAATTATGCATATTTGGAGAAGTCGTGAAAATGTGAAAGATATGCGTACTGCCGCATTTATTTCAGCAATTGACAAAATTGCTCAGGCTTATTTCCAAATGGGTATTTTCCCATAAAAAGCAAACAATCGAGTAACTTATTGAAGAGGGCGTGAAGGGGTGGCATACTTCTAATCACGCCTTTTTCAAGTTAGAATAATATTTGTAAGAAATAGTAAATGTTGCTGTTTGTAATGACAATGGAGAAGTAAACACGATGGAAGAACCGACCGAAGAAGAACATCGAGCAATATTGGTAGGAATAACAGGTGGTATCGGGAGCGGTAAATCGACTGTTTCGGATATGATTGAAGCGCAGAATTTTACCGTATTGAATGCGGATATTTTTGCTGCAGTGTTGATGGAGACCAAAGCAGAAATCCGTTCGAAGCTTTTTGAATTTTTCGGTGGTAAGATTTTCCGTGATGACGGGATGGTAAATCGCGAATATCTGGCTTCCAGAGTTTTTGGTGAGGAAAAATCACACAAGGAAGCACTTAAAAAATTGAATATGATAGTGCATCCGTATGTACTGGATGAATTATTGTCCCGAGCGGAAACACTTGCATCTGAAGGTGAAACTTGTATTTTTATTGAAGTGCCTCTGCTGTACGAAATTGGATTGGAAGATGCCTTCGATTACGTTATTTTAGTAATAGCACCGGATACGGTAAGAATTAAG
>CALMMI010000680.1 GCA_937868245.1 uncultured Ignavibacteria bacterium
TTTAGAACTCCTACACTTTTAATTTATAAAAAAGTTACCTTGATACTCTGATGTATTGTTGCTGGTATATGGCAAGTAAATAAAGTCAGGTGTAGCACCTGACTGGACCTCAAATTCATTAGAATTGAGATTGTTACTATACCTCGTTAGCAATACCTTTACTTTTCTCCCACCGATCAAAAATGTGCATAACACTCGCTAGCCCTTCAGTAAGTGCTGCTGGTCCCGGCTGGAGAATAATTGATGAATGTATATCATACATGTGGTTATCGCGAACAGCGGGAATTTCCATCCACCCTTCACGAACTTTTACTTTTTCAGGTTTGAATTGTTTGCCGCACCATGAAGCAAGTAAAATGTCAGGTGAACGCCGGATAACTTCTGAATTATCAGCAAGGATTCTCCGTTTTGCATCAGGGAATACCCTGTTTTCAGCAAAAACATCTATCCCTCCACATAGCTCAATTATCTCGCTTACCCAGCATATTCCTGTAATAAGCGGGTCGTACCATTCCTCGAAATATACTCGTGGGCAAATTTTTCGCTTTTGTGCTAAACGGGCAGTCTTCTCTATGTTTTTTTGTAATTGACTGATATACTTGATTGCTTCTTTCTGCTTCCCTACAATTGAACCCAAACGGAGTATCATCGATAATATTCCGTCTATTGAACGGTGATTAAAGCACACTACTTCGATACCTGCTCGAATAAGTTCAGAACATATATTTGCTTGAAGATCCGACCAAGCGAAAACCATATCGGGTTTCAAATCAACTATTTTATCAATGTTAGCGTCAAGGTAGGTTGAAATTTTCGGTTTGGTTTTACGGGCAATTTTAGGACGTACCGTAAAACCTGAGATGCCAACTATAAGTTCATCAGCACTGAGTGCATAAAGAGTTTCGGTAGTTTCCTCTGTAAGACAAATTACTCTTTTGGGGAAGGAAGCTCTTGGCATTATTATGGTTAATAATCGGTAGTGAATAATAAATTTGAGCAAGAGTAGCCGGGAAGACTAATCCACCGTTGGTAAATCTACGAATTTTCGCTAATTTGCACTTGTAATTTATTACATTTAAGAGAAAAACTACGTAAAGAATACTATTTCAGGAGACACAATGACAGTTGATGTTGTAATGCCCAAGATGGGTGAATCCATCCAAGAAGGTAAAATTCTAAAATGGCTTAAAAAACCGGGTGACAAAATTGAACGCGACGAAATTTTGCTCGAAATCTCTACCGACAAAGTAGATACAGAAGTTCCGGCACCAAATGCAGGGATTATTGTTGCACTTTTAGCACAAGAAAATGATACTGTAGAGGTAGGAAATGTGATAGCAAGAATTGAAACCGATGTTAATGCTTCGGTTGCAGCTCCTGCACCTGTTGCAGCTGCTCCTGCTCCTGCACCTATTGCAGCAACTCCTGCTCCAACTCCTGAACCTGTTCAGGTTGCAGCCCCTACTCCTGTTGCAGCTCCTGTTCCTGTTGCAGCTCCTACTCCTGCGCCGGCAGCAACATCAGGTGCAACTATAGATGTGGTGATGCCTAAAATGGGAGAATCAATCCAAGAAGGAAAAATTCTTAAATGGTTAAAAAAACCGGGTGATAAAATTGAACGTGATGAGATTTTACTCGAAATTTCTACCGACAAGGTAGATACGGAAGTTCCGTCTCCAAATGCAGGAATTGTTTCTGAATTACTTGCTGCTGAAAATGATGTAGTTGAAGTGGGTAATGTTATTGCCCGTATTTCGACAGGTGCATCAGCTTCTGCGGCTGCTCCCGCACCTGTTGCTGCTGTTCCTGCTCCGGTAGCTTCCGCTCCCGTTGTGGCTGCTGCCCCGGCAACAATCTCAGCTCCTGTTTCTTCAAACGGCACTGCTTCCCTAGCACCTGCCCCTGCTCCTGTTGCAATGAACGGTGGAACCGCTGATATACCTCGTACATCCGGGAAGCGTTTCTATTCTCCTCTTGTTCGTACAATTGCTGAGTCAGAAAAAGTTATGCTCGAGGAACTCGATACAATTTCGGGTACAGGATTAGAAGGTCGAGTTACCAAGACTGACCTCCAAAATTATATTGATTTACGTAAAACAGGCAAAGTAACTCCTGCTGCTGTTCCTGCTGCTGCTGCAACAACTGCTCCTGCCGTAGTTGCCGCTCCTGCCGCAGCTGCTCCTTCACCAAAACCTGCAGTGGCTGCCCCAACAATGAATATCGGACCTGACGATGAAGTTATCCCGATGGACAGGATGAGACAGCTTATCAGCGATCACATGGTTCGTTCCAAACTTACATCTCCTCATGTAACAAGTGTTGCCGAAGCTGATGTAACCGGTATCGTGAAATTCCGTGAGAAAACAAAAGCGGCTTTTGAAAAACGTGAAGGGTTCAAACTTACGTTTACTCCATTCTTTGCAAAAGCGGCTCTAGATGGAATTAAACTATTCCCAATGGTAAACGTGAGTGTGGATGGTAAGAATATCATACGTCACAAACGTCTCAATCTTAGCTTTGCAACAGCACTTGATGATGGAAATTTGATTGTTCCTGTTATTAAGAACGCAGATGCACTTAATATTACCGGACTTGGTCGTGCAGTTGCCGATCTTTCAACCCGTGCCCGAAGTAAAAAACTTGCACCGGATGATGTACAAGGCGGTACATTTACTATTACAAATGTAGGGTCGTTTGGCAGTTTATTCGGAACTCCGGTTATCAACCAACCGCAAACTGCAATCATGGGTATCGGAGCTATTCAGAAACGTCCGGTTGTACGCGAAGTAAATGGTGAGGATATGATTGTAATCCGTCAGATGGTGTACCTTTCATTAACATACGACCACCGCGTAATCGACGGCTCTCTTGCAACACAATGTTTGGCAGCAATCTGCAAATCACTCGAGAAAATGAATGAGCAAACGATTGATTTGTAATTAATCTTTCTCTCGACTAAATTAAAAACGGCTTTTGCATTTATGGTGCAAAAGCCGTTTTTGTATTTACACTAACAACTGAGTTTACTTGAATAAGATATAAAGATTTCAGTACTTTGATGCATTAATCAAGGCATTAGGTTGTATAGATACAATTCCTGGTTCTTCGCACACTACTCCTGCGGCAATATTTGCTAGTTTAGCTGCATATTCTACAGACGCACCTCCTGCCATTGCAGCAGCAAGTGTGGCAATTGCCGTATCCCCTGCTCCCGATACATCAGCAATATGCCGAGCTTTAGTAGGTATCTGTTCGTATTCTCCATCTTTCTTAAACAAAGTCATGCCTTTATCACCAAGCGTGAGTAATATGTTTTCTGCGTTTAGTCTTCGTAAAAGCTCATCACCTGCTCGTAAAATATCTTCATTTGTTTTTAGACCATATCCCAATGCTTCTTCTGCTTCTTTTCGATTAGGTTTAAAAACTGTTGCGTTTTGATAGTCAAAGAAGAAATTCAGCTTTGGATCTACAAATAGAGGAATATTTTGCTCTTTGGTAAACTTAGAAATTTCTTCTATCAGATGCTTATTAATCACTCCCTTATTATAGTCTTCCATTATTAT
>CALMMI010000681.1 GCA_937868245.1 uncultured Ignavibacteria bacterium
AGTGGCGAAATTTTGAAAATTTAAGCACAAAAAAACCGGTATTTGAAGCAAATCCGACTGTCCTGTTTAAGAATACTTTTTTTTTCATGCCAGAGAGGATAGGAACTATTAAAATTTTAGAATTTATCTACTCATACTCACGCCGATCCTTCCTGAAAAGTGCACTTTTCTATGCCTTCATCTACTATTTTTCTTAATCTTCAAGTAGGATGACTTTTACCATTAGAGTTTAGGGGTGCTTCATCAACAATATCAAGAATATTCTATCTCGTCTAAACAGAGAAAGAATGAAAAGATATTGTTATCAAGGTGGAAATCCGTATGTTCGCTGTAGAACTAACAATATAGTTTTTTCTTTGCTGCCTAATCTGTTGAAAACGGACAATTTTCTAAGAGAGGTTATGGCGCAAGGACACACGCCCTCTATTATATTTTTTTGGGGGCGCGTTTCTGTGCGCTCTTTCTCTGGGTATGTCCGTACCTCAACAGGGGTGTAGGAAATTGCGTCCCCTTTTTATGTTTTAAAAGGAACTAAACGCCATCTAATCAGTATTATTACCGATGATATTTTCAAAAAGTTCTATATTTTCAAAAATTGAGTAGTTTTTAAGTAACGGGGCTGTACGTTTTCTCGGTAATTTCGCATACAAAGGAAAAGGTCTATACAATTTTATCAATCTTCTAATTCTCATGAGGGTGTTTTTATGAAAAACTGCCTTTCTCTTATCGTCTTGTTGGTATTGCTCTGTGCTATACCACTCCATGCCCAAAAGCCCATTGTTCAAGAATTGCCTGAACTCCAAGAATGGTATTCTTGGGATGGTGCTACGAATGCTACTATATCTTACCTTCCAAACTTCAAAAAAAATGGAGGAGAAAATGCGGTAGCTCAAGGTCGTACTAATAGCCCTACATGGTTTAACCGTTTTGCTTACGATACTGTAAACCAATTCTCATGGAAAGATAACGGAGCAAATTATATAGTAAGAGGTGATTTTAATGGAGATGGAGTAACAGATTATTGGACGGCATTTGACCGTGTGCATAGAGGTATCGCCAATGGAGAATTTCCCAATGTTGAACCTGATACAAATTATTTTCTTGACAAAGATAACGGTTATAAATTTGTGTTTGATCTCAATAAGGATGGTTATGATGATATGCTTCAGGAATGGTATTCAATCGGTTGCTCAAGCTGCGCGTTGTTCCGCATAATTTTTGGAGGAAAAGATTTAAAACATATGCAACAAAGAATTATAGGTACTTCATCATCATTTAGGAAAGTAGTTAGTATCTATCAGAATGAGAATGGAGAACCACGTATTATTGCTTATCAAAACAGTGATTTTGCAGAGGGTTTTTACTTGTACGAAATTACTTTTAGTGGTTCTCCAAGTGATTCAATTATAGTTGGCTTGAAAGAATTAGATAAAATTGAAGAAAAGAAACAAACAAAAAATCAGTGGATATTTGAACCGAATTTTATGAGTTTCTATCAAAGTAAGGTAGAAAAAAGTTACAGTTTAATGATAGTGAGAGCAAATCCCCTTCTTTCCCAAGGATATGCAATAGAACAAGATAAATTTAGATTTGTTAAAAACACTATCGGTATGGATCAAAACGGGGCATTATCCGGCAGTATAGATGGAGATTTAATTGAAGATTATGCTTATTTAACTTTAGTTAAAGTTAACAATGAGGAGAAATTAGGATATAATATATATTCAGGAAATCCTCTTAAAGATACAATTGTAAGAGCATACTTTATACTTCCTGTCAAAAATTACCAAGGGAGTGTCGCTTATATAGGAGATGTGACAGGAGATGGTATTGGAGATATTGCTTTTGGAGCACTTGGTCAATTCATCGTATATAAAGGAGTTAACTGGAGAAAACTTTCTGTAGATGATTTAGTAACAAAAACAGATTTTACCCTTCGACAAGCAGAACCAAATCCAATTGGAGCGGAGGGCAAAGCCGTCCTGCCTGCCACAATTGCCCGCTCTGGTAAATATACTCTTGAATTGTTTAATTTGACAGGTAAACGACTTGGGGTACTCTTTTCAGGAGACCTTCCAAGTGGAGATACTCGAATCCCCTTTGACGTAAAATCTCTCAATATTCCGTCCGGAATGTACACACTCCGTTTGTCAGACGGCAAACGTACTCAAGAACGTGCTTTTATTTTTCACCCTTAATATAAGCAAATAATGAAAAATTACATTCTTGTCTTCTTTATACTCCTTGCGGTAGCCGTCTGCAAAGCCCAAAGCCCGTTCGACCCGCCGAGCATAACCACACAAAACAGCAAACTATGGGCTGCACATAACGACAGTACTCGCTTGATCAGTTTTACCGATACCTCCATATTTGCCGGAGAGGCAAAAACTTTTATGTTTGGTCATCAATGGTTTAATGCTGTATCTGGGGTAAACAAGCGACTATATATGAATTCTTATACTAATGGTGAAGGTAATATAACTCCCGCTAAAGTTTATAAAAAACTTAGTCCGACAGACTCGATTTTACTGCCAAGCTATAGTTTTCCATTCGAGCGTTATCCTCGCACTACAGGTAAACCGATTTATATTAACTATTATGACCTTGCATTGACATTTCCCACGCTTGCATTTCAATGTGACCCTGAAGCTCCGAGTACGGGGTTGAATGAAAGCTTTATACCGACAAGCGGAGACACATCAGGAGCGATATTTGGTTTTGGGGAGAAGCGGGGCGGTTATCGTTTGAATAACCGTTATTTATATAAAACTGATAGTGTTCCTGCTGTTGATTCAAGTACAGGTATTGTTATCTTATCAAAACCTGTAGGAGGTGAAGCAATGCACCGAATAGGCGGTGATAGTATAGAAATGAATGGAACACGGTGGTATCTTGCAATTAATCTTCGCAGGAGTGATACTACTTGGGATAATATAACAGGTGCTAATGATACTATTCTGACTATAAAACTGCCATATAATTATGAGTTTTTTGATGGTTCAGCTAATAGAACTGCATACACTTCTATTATCTTTGATAGTGTAACCGCTCGTAATTTAATGTTGGTTTTAGATACCGCTAATTATGCACGTGGTGGATGGATGGATAAGAAATTGGTAGCTAAGACTGATAGTGTATTCGCTATCCGTCGCTCAATGCTCCCGAAGTATAATAGTACGACTGGAGATATTACTCTTTCTGCATTCTTCAGAACGTTGGCAAATCCAAGTAGCGGTCAAAATCGACCTTTTCGCATTGACCCCCATGCAACTGCCCTTAACGAAATTGACACACTCGGTATGGAAGTGCGTTACTTTCCCAAGTGCAACATTGCCATAGATTGGATACGCCTTGAAACCCCCGACACCCGTTTATTGTTTCGTGGTCTCAAAGACTCCTCCATAGCCGAATTGGTAAGTCATGATTTTCAAGTAGTGAAACGGGCAAGGGATTCCGTAGATTCAAACAACGTATATGTAGGCATACCGGGGATAAAGATATTCCGCTTTTATTGCAAGGACGAACCGCCGAGATTGATGTATAGGGCTGCTCGCTATATGTCATATTTATTTGAAAAATATTACATTACCGAAGGCGGTTTTGGAATCCGATATACTCATTGTGTACCCCAACCAAGCCATTGGGGAAGTGTACCCCGTTATTTAGCACCTGATGTACGGGTTCCGTATGCAAAATATGGTTTGACTGATGCTAAATTTGTAAAGCATAACTTAGGAATCAAAGGAGGTTGGGAAAATTCTTGGAATCTTACCAGCCCTGATTACAACCTTAATTTCAGAGTAAATTCTTGTGACAGCAACCGTGACGGCTCAGCGTATGAAAAATACTCTCAGCTTTTCTCGGATTTGGGCTGGCTTCATGCATATTATTGTAATTATAATAATTCAAACTGGGTTGCCTCACCGTTAGGTTTAAAAGATACAGCCATAAATACCATTCCAAATCCTGATGATACTATTATTGTTACAGAGGCAATGAAAAAGACTTTTCTTTATACCGATCCAAGTTTACTTGCAGCGTGGGAAGCCAGTCTGATGGGATATAAAGAAGATCCTTCTTTTATATTTTCTACTAAGCCGTGGTATTCAAATATATGGATAACGTCAGAATGGTTCTTGAACCATCCTTATCGTGATACTAATAACCGTTCATTACAAAGGGTGGGTTGCCGAGCCAATACAGGCGAAGAGATTCGCCTGTCGTTATGGACAGCTCTTACCTTTGGAGCAAAGGGCTTAATGTACGACCATTTTGATAATTCTTACGGGTATTATGATTCTACAAATGATCGTCACTGGATACGAATCGGGGCAACAGCAGAATATGTCGGTATAGACACGGCGGTATTGAAAAGTGATACTTCCGGTAATTTTCTACTCCGTAGTGATGCAAGCGGAAGCGATTTTATTCAGCACAATGAGCCGATGGAAATGAATAAGTATTGTAAGTTGGATAGTACAGGTATAGCAAATGGCGTAGATTCAAACCGAATTTATATAGGTAGGAAATCACAACGCTTGGAAGTAATGAAAGTGCATGACCGAATTCATATTATTGAGGATACATTAATGCGTCTCCAACTTATGGGTTGGTATGGTAAAGGACATTTTCCTATAAAAATTTACAGGGACAATGATTCAACTTATCTCACTAAGTACCTTCGTCTTGATTCGGGTTATTTGAAAACAAAATCATGTGTCCGTAATTTGGTTGAAGGTTGGGATTCTACTTTTTGTGATATAATGATACACAAAGATACAAGCGTTTCAATGGACAGTGTTTTTTATGTAGGTGTAATGAACCGTCGTACTAATCCATTAATGCGACACAGTGATACAACAGATTTACAATTCTACACAACAGCAGAATTTGACAGTTTAACAAATTTGCCTGATACAATATGGAGAAACCGCCGATATAAACAAGGCGGGTCACGAGAACTGTCATTGCCATTTAATTATAAAGATGCTAACGGGCGATATGCTTTACTTAGAGTTAGCGAACTTGGGGGCGGCATAGATACGGTTATAGGTCAAGATAGAGCGGCTGTAGTTAAATTGCTACCGGGTGAAGGTAAGATGCTAAAAGTACAAATTCTTCGACCTAATGAGGTAGATGGTGAGCTTGCACACAGTAATCAAACAAAAATGTGCGTGTACCCAATTATGCGTCAAGACACTTCCGGCACATGGCAAGAAAGTGATTCTATAGTTCATTACCTCACGTATCACAAGCAAATCCCTGGTCGTTCGACAGGATATACCGGAGTGTATTTCCGTAAAAGTCGCCCGTCAAGCAAATATGATAACTCCGCAGCTATCCAATGGAATAGTACGGAATATTTACTTTCTGACAGCGTGTACCAAGATAATTATTGGAATTGGTGTGATACGTGCGCGTATCCGAGCATTGTTACAAGATTTGATTCTTTAAGTGAAGAGTATCGGTCATATATTGTGTATGGTTGCAAACCTGATACAATAGGAGGTAATATTAATAAGCAATATATAGTTGAATCAGTTGTTCGTGTTGCCAATGATACGGTTGTAGTCGGAAATTGGCGTGGTAAATCTTTTGCAACAGTTCCAAGCAGTAATCTTTCAGAATGGGGAACTCCTATGATAAATGCTTCCGATACTGTAAATTTTTATTGTTGGTCAGACCCTCAAAAGGGAATTTGCGTAGGTTGGAAGCGTCCTAATACAAATCCTGTTCAGTTAGAAGATACAGTATTAAATATTCATTGGTCAGTCGGTTGCTCATCTTATACAGCGCAACATCCATCCATGAATCCGTATAGCCGATTTATGCGCGGTGAGCATGAAAGCGATTGTGCGCTTGTTTGGCAAGAGAAATGTGGCTGTTACAGTGCTTATCCTGATATTTGTTATACTCGCCTTTTCGTGAACCATGATGGTCATGTCGTTAATGATTTATCGCCAGTATTTCATAATGGAGATTCGGATAGCAATGTTTTATTTAATGCAGACACCAGTATTGTTGTTGTCAGCTATCGTTACTCCACTTATCCAAGTGTAACCTCAAATAGTGGTACGTTTCCAGTAGTAAATCGGGATGTGTTTTTAGCTTCTGCCGATACAAATATTTGTAGCGCTTGGATTTCCAACTATGACTGGTATAGTCGTTCGAGTTTCAGGTTTGACAAGATATATTGGCAAAACCATTCTGATGCTTTGGGATTCATTTCAGGAAATATAAACAGCAGATTTATATGGTCTCAAGATTCATCTGCCAGCTTTATACCAAGATATTTTGATATGTGGAGTTTACATTCAATATGGTCAAGTGGTAAGTATTTTGACCAAGCTGTAGTATCTGTAGGAGATGCTTATGATTACAGTTATATTGCTTATGATTCAAAATCGCATTTCAACTGCTTTAATTACAGTCCACGTTCAATAAATCTTAACTTCCGCAGCCGACCGATTACGTTTACGGGTGGATTGTATGACCCTATTACCTCAACTATTAATGACACGCTTGGGCAAATATTACATTTTCCTCAATCAATGTTCGCAGAGTTCTCGAACACATCGGTTTCAATTGTAGATTACGGTCTTCTTTCCTATCCACATTTAGCAGAACGTGGAAGTATGAATCAAAGTGATTGGCAACGTAACCATAGAATATATAATAAACGAGATAATAACGAAACAATTCCTGCACCTCCGGCAACAATCCGTTCATCAGGACAATACTATTTTCGTACATCGGATACGGAATTAATTCCAAAACAATTTTATAGCTTCGGGGATGATAGTTTGAATTTTGGAATCTCTTCAGTAATTCTCAATGAACATGAATACCCCATAAAAGAGAATGCTTGGGAATCACAATTTGGATTGATGAAGTCATCTGATACAGTCTTTACGGATTGGTTCAATATTGACAATATTGCAACAATGGATGTTAGTACAACAGGTACTTCGCCTGAACGTTTGAGTGTATGGCTTGAACGCCGTAGTGACGGCACAACGTGGGATGTGCCGCTCACGGCGGGCGAACAATGGAAAATTAAATTGGAAACAGTTGACCTTATAAATGGTGATAATGAAGAATATAGAGTTCAAATATGTAGCTATAACAACGCTCCATATCGTCCTGAAACTGCAATAACAAGTGATGACGACGAAGCAAGTTTTGGAAAGAGTGCAGATAAGGAACATAAAACAATTGATTTAGGAGCGGGTGACATTTCTAAATCTGTATTTATCTATCCGAATCCTGCACGTGAAGAAGTCAATATAATTATCAAGGGAACGGAACGTTCAGAGGTAGTTATAGTTTCTGCAATAGGAGGAGAGCAAACCCGCTTTGTAGCTGAAGGAGGAAAAACAGCAGTGTTGAATACTTCACATTTTGCTTCCGGTGTTTATGTGGCACGTGTCCGTAGAAAAGACATGGTTGATGTAGTTGTTCCGTTTATTGTTGTCAGGTAACGGCAATCTACAGACGTAAAACATAACGCTTTGCCGATTCTTGAGTGGCTAAATTCTTATAGATTTAGCCACTTTTTGTTATAGCAGAAGTTTTTTTATGAAAATTGATGCAAAACGATGAATAAGTATGAAAAACTATGCAAAAGTGCCACAAAATTATTTACCCGTATGCAAAAGTGCCACAAAATTATTCATTTTTATGATATTTCTTGACATTCAGAAGTAAACTGTATCAGTTTTTGTGCAATCGAGCAATAAAAACACAAAATTTGCTTGGTATTAAGCACAATTTCA
>CALMMI010000682.1 GCA_937868245.1 uncultured Ignavibacteria bacterium
TGCATTCGTATCTCTTCCTCTTGTTTCTCGTAAGCCTCGTTTATCTCCATATTGATCAACGAACCTTGTTTATAGAGTGCTGCAGCCTTTCGCGGAGGTGTAGCAGCATTAACCCAGTCCGGCTCATCAATTATTTCACCTTTAAGAGCTTTACTGAAGTGTTCATCAGGTTTTTGCGCTGGAGTTGATGCAATAAGTGCAGCAAGTTTGTTCTTTCTCCATTTGAAATACAACCATGCAAGATAGAATGCAGCAGATGCGGCAAATCCAATTGCAGCCATAATACTGGTTTTCATCCATCCATCAAGCATACCTGCCTGTGAAACTTGACCGGTTGTTTTGTTAGGAGTAGCATTCGGTTGGAAAATCGATGCAAAACGTGAAGTATCTGCCTTTGATTCTTTTGTGATTTTAGAGGTATCCTGAACAGAAGAAACATGTTCGGAATCTTCGAAAATTGTTTGACCAAGTTGTTGGGCAAGTGAGATTGGTTCGCTATTTACAGAATCAGATGGTGGCTGATATTCTACAGGGATGTCTATTATCGACCGTACACCTGTTTTCTGTAGGTACTCATCCTGGAATCTTTTTGCCTTCTCAGGTTTGTTTTGAATACGTGAAATTTGAGCAAGTGCAGCATACACATCGGGGAGTGTAGTTTTGAGTTCAACTGCACGGTTGAGCTGCTGGGAAGCGTAGTCGATATTACCTTTTTTGAGTGCTATGATACCGTTATATACCATTGCATCGGCACTACCTGCATCAGCTGCTTTCTTTAACGTCACCTCGGCACTTGGGGTAATCCCGCGCTCACATCCAAGCAATGAACCGCGGTATGTATCTTCAGCTCCTGAGAGTGAATCCCATGCAAAAATATCAATAATCACAGCTTTTGAATACGCAGAAGAAACAGCAGTAAAGCCTTTTTTATCAATTAGTTGTATATATGCTTGAATGTTTTTTCCGTTCTGCTTTACATATACATCTTCAATAGTTTTATTGCCTTGTGTAAGACGTACATTCTCACTTGCGGCATAGTTGGTAAAGGAAAGGATTATGCGTTTTTTATCTTCGGAAAGTTGGGAGGTGAAGCCTTTCGGTTCGGCAGAACAATAGAGAGTTATCCTCTTTGGTGATATATCCACCCGCTCGATGGTATTTTCTGCTGCGTGTAAATTTGAGGCTAAAAATGATACTGATAATAAGAGAAAAAATAGAGGTTTCATGATGTGCATCCTGCTAAATTGTATTCAAATGTTGACCCGAAATAAGCGTATTTACTTATGTAGTCAACAAGGGAAATGCCAATTTAAAAGTTGTGCCTTTTCCTTCTTGGGAAGAAACCTGAATATCACCACGAAACTGCTGAATAATTGTACGGACGATTGATAATCCAAGCCCGGTTCCTTTACCCCTCGGTTTAGTAGAATAGAAAGGTTCAAATATCGTTTCAAGGTTTTCTTCCGGGATGCCGACTCCTGTATCAGCAATCGAAATACATGCTTTGTTATTTGCAGTAAAGCTTGTGATTGTGATTGTACCGCCCTCAGGCATCGCGTCGCGTGCGTTAAGCATCAAATTGAGCAAGGCTTGCTCTATTTGTGTTTTGGCTGCTATAATGACCGGGGAAGGCTCTTCACATTCTTGATACACTTGGATTCCGTCGCGATTTAACTGCGAATTGATAAAAAACAGAACTTCGTTGATTACAAAGTTTAGCTCGATACGCTCGGTATTTGTTTCTGTAGGGGTATTTCTGGCAAAATCTAGCAAACGACGTGTGATATCGCTTATACGGTGAACTTGCTGTTTGATAATCTCTATACGACGTTCGGAATTACCTACACCCGATTCCAATAATTGAAGGTGTGCAAGTAATATCTGCAACGGGTTATTCACTTCATGAGCAACGCTACCTGCAAGTTCACCTATTGATGCAAGTTTCGAGGATTGGAGCATCTGCTTATTAAGCACGCCGAGCCGCTGGTTCATCCTTTTGATTTCATCGGCACTGCGAATATTATCCAAAGCCATCATTGCTGCTTCGGTTGCTGCAAGTAACGTTGAAAAATCTTCCTGACTGAACGATTCAGTATCTTTTGCACTCCCTGCAATAAAGATTCCGACGGGTGCATTGCGGAGAAAGAGAGGCACAAGGATAATATTAACCTCATCTGGACGGGAATCTTCATTGATATTTGGAATGATTCGGGCATCGTATTGTTCCATCACCCATGAAATAATACCCTGCTCGTCCAAATGTTGTACAATCTTATCTAAGGAACCACCTGAACTTTCGGGAGTATTCCCAACCGGTACAAGTGTTTGCATTGATGTAAATGTATAAATTCTGCAATCTTTAATTGAAAGCCGTTCCTCAAGATGCTTTTGCAAACCCAGAATCACATCTTGTACAGTAGATGCAGAATGTAACATACCAAATGTATGCTCTGAAACAACATTTGAAGAAGTAAGTTGAGTGGTTTGCTCTATGCCACGACGTTGCTGGCGTAGGTTTTCTACTTCCCGTTGTAATAGTTGGAGGGCAACTTCAAGTGTACGGATGTACTCTTCCTGAGTTTGTGCGAATTGTCCTGCACCGGGTAAGAATCCCAAATTTTTATCCGGTGCAACTATTTCAGATTCGTCTTTGTTTTTTTTAGGCATAAATAATCGATTGATATGTAAATTTCAGGTGTAATCTTGAAAATTCATGCCAAAATTACCAATCCTTGAGCGGATAAGAAACGAAAATAAAATGTACCGGGGTAATCCATTACAAATGATTGTTTAGAAATCATACATTTACAGAAAATATATAATAAACGTAACAATGAAGTATATGGCAATCCCAAACATTTTGCCTCTCGGCAATCAACTACAGATACCTCAAATCATACCTTTTGAGCTATTGTTATGAACGGCTGTATATCTTTATGAAATGTAAATATTAAACACCCTAAATTATTCGGCTTTCAATACGTC
>CALMMI010000683.1 GCA_937868245.1 uncultured Ignavibacteria bacterium
TATGCAGGATAAAGACCGTTCTTTAACCGAAGAAGGAAAAACAATTGTAGCCGAACTTGCAACGGCACTCCATAAAAAGGGGGTTCATCCCGACACAATTATTTCGAGCCCTTACATCCGGGCAAAACAAACAGCTGATTTATTGGCTGCAGGACTTCTCCCTAATTCAATTGTTGAAATTGATAACCGACTCAAACCAAACTCTCCTCCTGCTCTTCTTCAAGAAATCCTTATGGAACACTCCGGAGCAAATTCGATAATGATTGTAAGTCACGAACCGACAGTAAGTGATTTTGCAATGGCATTGTGCGCTAATAATACCGAAAGAGTATATGGTTTTTCTCCTGCAGCTATTTGCTGTGTTGTAATTGAAAGTATCCCGACAATACGCGGTAGCTTGTATTGGTTCGAAAGTGCTGAAGAAATAATTAACTCTGCTGGAAACGAGTAGATAAAATATAATGTACTCTTGAGACAAAATTGAAACAGTGCCAGCAAAAGAACTGAAAATCGTCTAAATTGAAAACGCAATTTGAACTATTTAGAAGTTCAAATAATTTCTTCTCATAAATTATGTTTCAATGAAAACTTTTCTACGTTCTTTGGCTGTACTTTCAGTGCTTTTCTCGGTTCAAAATGTATTTGCACAATATAATGACCTTTGGATACCCGATACTTTATCCGGTACTACCTTCAATCTTACGATAAAGGATACCCTTAAACAGATTGTAAGTTCAGGTAACCAAACTATTACAGGAGGAATAAACGGTAATTTTTGGGGTCCTACTTTGATTTTTAACAAAGGTGAAACAGTTCATCTAAACGTACTCAACAAATTAAATGATTCAACCACAATCCACTGGCATGGGATGCACTTGCCTGCCGTTATGGATGGCGGTCCGCATCAAGTAATACCACCCGGAACTCTTTGGCAACCGTTTTGGAAAGTCACCAATAACGCAGCCACGTATTGGTATCATCCGCATCTCCACGAAATGCCAGAAGAGCATATCACCAAAGGAATCGGCGGGTTGATAATTGTTCGTGATGATATCGAATCTGCTCTTGCCCTCCCGAGAACATACGGTATTGATGATATTCCCCTTGTACTAACAGACCGCGATTTCAATTCATCCAATCAATTTGAAACCGTACCATACGGCGACAGTATGATAGTGAACGGAACTCTTCGTCCGCAATGTACTGTTCCGGCGCAGGTAGTTCGATTCAGAATTCTCGATGCTGCTATCGAACGCTCCTATAATATCGGGTTTAGCGACAACCGAACTTTTTATGTAATTACATCCGATGGCGGACTTTTGAATGCACCCGTACCCGTCACCCGGTATCTATTGCATGTTGGCGAGCGCATAGAGATACTTGTCGATTGCAGTGGAAAATCAGGTACATCAGTTGATTTAAAAGCATATAATTCTTCAATTTCAAACTTTGTTGCCGGTGGTGAGAATTTCCCCAACGGACCTTTTGCGAATGCTTTAGGGAAAAAAGATTTTACAATGCTTCATATTAATATCGGAG
>CALMMI010000684.1 GCA_937868245.1 uncultured Ignavibacteria bacterium
CGAATTTTAACTGACCTGCTTCGAGACTGAGTTGATGATTCTAACTGGCCATCGGCAACAACGTATGCAAATAGTTTGGTAGGAGTAGATAATAAAAAGGCTTATACAAACTTTACGGCTCAGTTTGATAATCCTTCTAACGATGCACAGTTTATATGGAGTACCAATCTTATTTTAGATAATGAAGTTATAGTTCGAAAAACTGTAACCAAAACTTCTTCAGTTCTCGAAACAAAAACAGAGGACAATGGAATCACAATCTATCCTAATCCTGCAACAGGAGTATTAAATATTACTATCGGCAATTCGATGAATGCAAACGACATTCATAGCATCGACATTTACAATGCGTACGGAGAAAGAGTTTACAAGTCCAATACATTCTCACCTGTCATATCTTTGGATAATGTATCCGGCGGTATATATATTGTAAAGATTCAATTCTCCAATTATCAGGTTGTCAAGAAATTGACAGTACAGTAAGTTTTCTTGATTTTATATACTCTGTGATATTTTGATTGAGAGAATAATTTTCTTTTTTAACAGAATGTCACAGAGTTTTTTTTAAAGAGTCTCACTCAATATGATGTTCACTCTTTTCATTACCATTTATCATTTTCCTTTCCTATGAAAATTATACTACAGCTTATCACTCTCCTATTCATTGCAACACCGTCGTACTCTCAAAGCGTTATGAGAACAATGCTTCGATTACCCGATACAGGTCAAAATCAGAGTTTTACGAACACTTTGGGTGAAGACAACGATTATACCCACAATCCCCCGTTCTTTATCGACAACGGAAACGGTACTGTCACAGATACAGTAACAGGATTGATGTGGCAACAAACTGACGGAGGTGAAATGACCGTTGAAAATGCCGAAACATATTGCGATACTCTCACCTTAGGAGGTTATACAGATTGGCGTCTCCCAAATATCTACGAATCGGTAAGCATACTCAACTTTCAGAATGTAAATCCTCCGTTAGATACTAAAGTGTTTACAAAAACTGCGGCAGAGTATTGGTGGACAAGCCAAAAACAAGCGAACGATGTAACCAGAGTTTGGGAAACAAATGCAGGCGGAGGAATTGGCAGTCATCCCAAAGAAGAAACAATAAGTGCAGGTGGTACTAAAAGATTTCATTGCAGAGCTGTAAGAAATACTCAAGAACCTATAGAGTTTTTAACCCATTTTGAGAATTTAGGCGATGGGACAATTCTTGATTATCTTACCAACCTTGTATGGGCGAAAACTATCAGCCCCGATTCACTTACCTTGGAGAATGCACTTACATATTCAGAATCATTTTCCTTGAATGATCTGACCGATTGGAGACTGCCCAATATTAAGGAACTGCAATCAATCGAAGATGTCAGTATTATCAATCCTTCCATCGATACTAAGATATTTACCAATATGGGTAACAAAGTGTTCTGGTCGTCAACTTCCCTACCTAACATACCTGAAAAATCTTGGTATCTGAATACTGCTAATGGAATCACCACGTATGATTTCAAAACTTTTAAACATTATGTAATTCTAGTACGAAGTAAAAAGGAAGCAAACGCAGTTCATGAACTAAAAAATGATTCTCAACATGTTCAGCTATACCCAAACCCTGCTTCTTCTGATTTACTTATATCAATTACAGGCAATTTACCAGCTTCACAAATATCACTCACGATTACTAATTCTATCGGAGAAACCATACTCACGGTCAATATGCCCCCTTATCAAAAAGAGCTTCATATTGATACACAATCCTTCACGAACGGTCTCTATTTCATTATAATTAATGGAGATACTCAGTGTTATACATCAAATTTTTTGATTCAGAAATAGTATGAAAAAACTACTGTATGGTGTTGTCTTTGTTGTACTGAGCTTTTCAGCTTCAGCACAGAGAAATGTTATTTTAATTATAGCTGATGATTTAGGGACTGACTATTGCGGTTTTTATGAAAATCATGTTGATACTGTAAAACTCCCCAATATTCGGAAACTCCTTGATAATGGTGTAAGGTTTAGAAATGCATGGTCAAACCCTTTATGCTCCCCTACCAGAGCAGGAATCCTTACAGGTAGATACAGTTTCAGAACAGG
>CALMMI010000685.1 GCA_937868245.1 uncultured Ignavibacteria bacterium
TTAGCACTGCCGGCTCGAAAATAAACTTGCAGTTTTAACGTGAAGGTAGTAAGTTCGTACAATATTTCTGTAATATAAGTACAATTTGATAAAAATTAAGAATTTATCCTCACTATGGCACAAAATTCAACCTCCTTTACTCCTGCGAACATACGAACGGAACTTACTGCAAAAGAATTGCGCTGGCATTGTAACCCCGATAGTTTTAGTTTTGAAACAACCCAAGAAATAACACCGATTAAAGGAATTGTAGGGCAAGAAAGAGCAATCGAAGCAATTCATCTTGGTGCACAATTATTTTCACACGGATATAATGTTTTTGTTTCGGGAGTTTCAGGTACGGGAAGGCTTACAACCGTAAAGAAAATTTTAGATGAAATTGCAACATCAGGTCCGGTTGTGTTCGATTTCTGTTACGTACAGAATTTTGTGAACCCGGATAATCCGCGTTTGCTGAGATTTCCTGCAGGTCAGGGTAAAGTGTTTGCAAAGGCAATGGACGATGCAATCAGTTTTCTGAAAAGACGGATACCGCAGCTTTTTGAAGAAGAGGCTTTCCAAAAAAGGAGAACAGCTTTAATCGAAATTTATCAGAAAAAAGAACAGGATATTGTTGAACAATTCAACATTAAAATTCGTCCGACAGGATTTGTTCTCGGCAGGGTGGAAACAGAAGAAGGGGAAGTACAAACGGAAGTTTTTCCGATTGTTGCTGGCAAACCTGTTCCTATTTCTGAACTAAGCGGTTTAGTAACTGCCAAAAAGATTACAGCAAAAAAAGCAGAGGAACTACGTGAAAAATATGATAGTCTGCACGATGAACTGTATCAACTTGCACGGCAGGGTGTGAAACTGATGATGGAGTTTCGCAGTCAACTTGCAGCCTTTGATAGAAATGCAACAGCCCTTATCTCTAAAAGTGTGTTCGACCACATTCGCAACGATTTTCCGGATAGAAAAGTAACGGAGTATTTACGGGAAGTGGAAAAGGATGTTCTGGATAATTTGGAAATATTTGAAGGAACACTCGGAAGATTACCCAACGAAGCGGGAGCAGATAAAAATGATAATGACAAAAAGGATAAATTCACAAACTACACAGTAAATGTATTGATGGATAATTCCGATACAAAGATTGCACCGATAGTTGTGGAAACCATGCCTACATTTGTCAATCTTTTTGGAGCTATCGAGAAAAAGTACGACCCGAGCGGTTCGTGGAAAACAGACTTTACAAGGATAAAATCGGGAGCACTTCTTAGGGCAGACCAAGGGTATTTGATCGTGAACGCACTTGATGTCCTGCGTGAAGAAGGAGCATGGCAGGTACTCAAAAAGGTGCTGTTGTATGGTAAGCTGGAGATTCAATCGCAGGATTCGTTCTTTACGATTTCACAAACACTCCTTAAACCCGAGCCGATTGAATTGAACGTGAAAGTGATAATGATTGGAGATGAAGACCTCTATAGGGCATTATATTTTTCAGACGAAGATTTTAAGAAGATATTCAAGGTGAATGCGGCGTTCGACTATGAAGCAACCCGTACACCCGAAATGATACAGTATTATGCTCATTTCATTCATAAAATTTGTTATGGTGAAAACTTGCTCCATGCTGATAAATCAGGGGTGGCGGCAATTGTTGAATGGGCTGTAGAGCACACTGAAACACAAAATAAAATTACATTGCAATTCAGTGAAGTGGCTGATGTTATCCGTGAATCATCATACCATGCACATCTAAAAAAATCTAAATTTATTTCTAAAAAAGATGTTGCCAATGCTCTGACCGCTCGCCGCAGAAGGAATGAAATGCTAGATGAGAAAATTAAAGAGCAGATTATTCAGGAAACGTTAATGATCGATACAACCGGAGAGCGGGTTGGGCAAATCAACGGACTTACTGTATATAGCACTGGATTGATTTCTTTTGGTAAACCTGCACGTATCACCGCAACTGTAGGGGTAGGCGAGGAAAGTATTGTCAACATTGAACGGGAAGTGGAATTAAGCGGCAGTACCCATGATAAAGGCGTAATGATACTTACAGGATTCATGACAGAGCGGTTTGCCCAGCGCAGACCCCTTACATTATCGTGTGCTATTGCTTTTGAGCAAAGTTATGGCGGGATTGACGGCGATTCTGCTACTGCTGCTGAAATAATTTCAATACTTTCTGCTTTATCGAGAATTCCTGTTAAACAATCATTGGCGATAACTGGGTCGGTTAATCAAAAGGGTGATATTCAACCTATCGGTGGAGTAAACGAAAAAATCAAAGGGTACTTTGAAATATGCTCTATCCGTGGGTTAACAGGTGAGCAGGGAGTGGTTATCCCTATGCAGAATGTTCAGGATTTGATGCTCTCAGAAGATATCATCGAAAAGGTTAAACAAGGGATGTTTCATATATATCCTGTTTCCACAATTGAGCAGGCAGCAGAGCGTATGCTTGGTTTACCGGCAGGTGAAATGAATCCTGATTTCTCATATCCCGACGGAACGTTGTTCGGTTTAGTAGATAAATGTTTGGAAAAA
>CALMMI010000686.1 GCA_937868245.1 uncultured Ignavibacteria bacterium
TGACATTATAGCAATACAATGAGAGTGTCATTCTGAGGGATTCTTAGACCGAAGAATCTCCGTTTGTGTATGACATTTGCAGGACGGATACGCTAACGGAGATTCTTCACTGCGTTCAGAATGACCTGCAGTTTACAAGATGTCATTCTTCAGTCGAGGACTTCTTCAGAACGACGTGCATATTCTTGCAGCAAGTACTGTAATTTGATGTGTTTATGCAAATAATTAGAACTCTACTCCTGTTACTCCACTCTCCCAATAATCGTCTCTCCACCCACAACCACATCACCAATCTTTACATTAATCTTACTTGAGGTTGGAACGATAATATCCATCCTTGAGCCGAATTTCATCATCCCTATTTTTTCTCCGGACGTGAGTGTATCACCTTCTTTTACTTCGCATACAATTCTACGCGCCAAGTATCCTGTTATTTGCTTAAACAACACTTTTCCGTTTTTGGTTTGAACGCCGATTCTGGATTGTTCATTCAGTTCCGAGGATTTTGGATGCCACGCAACCAAATAATCACCTGGCATATATTTATAAAACCCTACACTGCCTGTAACAGGCGAACGGTTAACATGGACATCCAATGGTGAAAGAAAAATGCTAATCTGAATTGCAGGGGAGTGCAGATAATTATTTTCTTGAACATGGGTAACTTCCACAATCTTTCCGTCAGCCGGGGCTAAAATAATGGATTCATCTTGAATTGCTTCCTGCGGAATAGTTCTTTCGGGGTCACGAAAAAACCATAAGGTGAAGCAAATAATCAAAGTACCAAAAGCAGTAATTAGCCAGCCGAACCACCCACGGGCAAAAATATATGAAATTGTTATTATTGCAGCTCCAATTCCTATCATTAGCAATGCATTATCATATCCATATCTCGTAAGAGTCATTGATTTCCTTCTTTCTCATAAAACGCAATTTTTGTAATTTGCATAGCAAAATAACGAATTGTCTTGTCCCATCCTCAATTTTGAAAGCAAAGTCATGAAATTTTCTGTTACGCTCAGTGATTTTCAAAGTGTAATTGCCCGCGCAATCCCTGCTATTCCGCCGAAATCGACCCTTCCTGTACTTGAGCATTTTCATTGTAGTGTTGCAGCCGGAACTCTTACGTTGGTTGCTACAGACCAAGAGCTTACGATTTCTGCTTCCACTAATATTTTAGGTGGGAACGACGGTTCTGTTCTTATTCCGGCAAGAAAACTTAATGAAATTATTAAGGCGCTGGGAACTGAAGGGTCAATCGACATATCTGTTAACGCAAATTATCTTACGCTTAATACTCCTTTCGGTAAGTATTCGATGAACGGCGTAGGGGCGGATGAATTTCCGAATATGCCCCATTTCCCCGAAGGTGTAAATGTTAATTTTGCTCAGGATGATATTCAACTTATCGCTAATAAAACTTCATTTGCCGTTTCAAAAGATGAATATCGCCCGGCTATGACAGGCGTATTGTTCCAATTCCGTACAAGTGAAGTTCGTACAGCTGCAACCGACAGCTACCGTCTTTCACGGGTGATAATCAAAAACGAAGCAGGGGATTTTCCATCAGATTTGGACGTAATTATCCCGGCGAGAACTATCGACCTGCTCAAAAAGGTAAGTTCAGATGTTCGTGTTTCGGTTACAAAAACTCATGCTCAATTTATGTTCGACAACACAACCATCATTACCAGAGTAATTGATGA
>CALMMI010000687.1 GCA_937868245.1 uncultured Ignavibacteria bacterium
CACGCTAAGGAAGATACTGATTCAATCGAAACGTACAATGTAGAGAAATTTAGGGAACGTGGCGAAGTTTTATGCAAGAGCATTTATACAAGTGTTTACGATAAAATGCGAAGTCGGCTCGGAAGACTTTCACCTGAATTAGACGAATGGATGATTGTTGAAGGGTATGGCAAAACTCTTTCTCGCGATGGACTAACCCCTAAAACACGAGAATTAATTACTGCCTCGTCTCTTATTGCCTTAGGTTGGGAAAATCAATTGTTCTCACACGTCCGGGGGGCAATTGCTGTGGGAGCTACAAAAAGGGAATGTAACGAATTGTTAGAAGTTGTTAGAACACTGTGTTCAACCGAACAGATAGAACGATCAAAAATTGTTTTAGAACGTGCATTAAATTAATCACATGAATAAACTGCGAATTATTGTAGTTGCTGTTTTACTTTGCTGGTCGGCTGTTGCAACTTCTGCACAACGTTCCACAATGCGACTTGCTTTTGCAGATTCTGCAAAAGTGAAAGTTATCCCCATTTCACCTGCAAAATCTACATTACCCGATTCATTAAAGCCAGAAAAACGTCAGGTGAGGTTTTCTCCTGTCCGTGAATTGCAAATGGATATAGATGCACTACTGGCAGCCCCTGAATTGTCAAATTCTAACATTGGGGTTGCAGTGTTGGCAATTGAAAACGGTGAGTATTTTTATCGTAAAAACGAAACAAAAAATTATGTCCCTGCTTCTACTCTAAAAACGCTGACTACTGCTGCAGCGCTTGATATTCTCGGGAAAGACTTCCGGTATTCCACAAAAATCTATTTAGACGGAGAACCGCCTGCAAATGGAGAGTATGTAGGGAATATGATAATTCGCGGGGTAGGCGACCCTACAATGTCGTCGTATTTCTATCCCGATCCACAAGATGTATTAGAAGAGTTTGCACTAAAATTGGATTCATCCGGAATCCGTTCAATTCGCGGAAATATTATTGCAGATGATAGTTACTTTGATGAGAATTATTATGGGCAAGGCTGGTCATTTGATGATTTGATGTTTCCGTACTCCGCACAGGTAAATGCACTCTCATTTGCAGATAATAAAGTGGATGTACAGGTATATCCCGCACAAACAATCGGTGAGTTATCCAGAATATCGATGTCGCCTGATAATACGTATGTTCAAATTATTAATAATGCACTAACAACTTCTGCTGAATCACCGGATATTTTAGTTCCATATCGTGAACTTCATTCAAATACCATTGAAATCCGCGGTAAAATCCCATTGGAAGCAAAAGGGATGGGCGAAATCACACCTACGAGAATACCTGTAACAATTGATAATCCATCCATGTATTTTCTGAATTTGTTTAAACAGACATTGGAAAAGCACGGAATAAAAGTCCGTGGAGCATTACTTGATTATGCCGATTGGAATATGAAAATATCGTACGCCCGTTTACAACCGATTTGTGAACATACATCACCGCCGCTATCGGAAATCATTGCAGTTGTCAATAAATTCAGTCATAATTTATGTGCTGAAATGCTTTTGAAAACAATAGGTAAGGAAACAACAGGCATTGGTTCATTTGCCAAAGGGTTGGAACAAGTTAAGAAATTTGCAATGAGGCAAGGAATACTAACAGATAACATCAGTGTAGTTGACGGATCAGGACTATCACGATTAAATTTGATTTCGCCGCAGAATCAAGTAACGCTCCTGTCATCGGTGTATCGCTCAGATAAGAAGGAAACATTTTTAGCGTCACTGGCAGTGCCGGGTGCTCAAGGAACACTGCGGGGACGAATGACCCAATCACGTGCGGAAAAGAATGTCCGGGCAAAAACCGGCTCTATGAATAATGTATCTGCTATTTGCGGCTATATCACTACACGTGATTTTGAGCCTCTGGCATTTTCAATTATTGCTAATGGCTTTACAGTCCCCGAAAATATAGTTCATAATTTGCAAGACCTAATATGTATGCGCCTTTCGAGTTTTACCCGTAAGTAAATAGTTTACAGGATACTATGCTTCAGATGTTCGTTTTCATCCATAGCGCAGGGTTTTCAAACCCTGTGCTACGGATAAAAACGAATGAAAATGCCCGTAATCTTTTTCGATTACGGGCATTTTTTATGCTCATATCTATATAATACGCAGGATTATGCTTCCACAACCTCAGGAGAAGGCGTAACAGGAATCATTTTCTTCTCACGTTTAGCTTTTTTGCGATACTTAACGATAGCCACAAAGAAACCACCTACCATTGCAATAACCCCGAACCAAACAAAATTGATAAATGGTTTGATAGAAATTTCAACACCGATAACCTCTTTTAAAGGAGCAAGGGGCTTACTTGTATCCATGAAACTGAAAATTGCTTCTGATTGTTGCAGACTCTCTTTATTTGCATTGATTTTAAGGAAAGAAATTTGTTGTGTTGTCCCTGGAAGCACAATCGGATCTGGCTTTCCTTCCATTGTAGCCATTGAAATGGTAGCATACAGGGTATCGGTATGTTTAACACCATTTCTTTCAGTAATGATAACTGCACCGGGTCTGATATTTCCATCCTTGCCGCCTCCGTTACGCATGTTCGACATATCAAACGTAACGAATGTCATTTTGATGCTGCTGTCAGTAGGTAGAGGTATGGTCTGTTCTTTCGACATAGTAATTTCAGGAGCACCTCCTATACTTTGTATTGAATTTGGTGAGATGTACACATCTTTTGCTACAGCCCATGCTATTCCGGGTTCTTTATACGGGGATTGACGTTTATTGAAATCATGCCAATAGAGTATTGGAGCAACATGATTTACACTTCCATCTTTAGCAACATCAATATGGAACTTGAATTTTTCCCTGTCCTTATATTCTTTTTCGATTTGCTCGCGACCATTAAAGGTAAATTCATATCCAAGAGCTTTTGTTGGAACTCCCTGTACAAGTTGAATATGGTCGATAATCGAGTAGCGGGCGGTAAATACAATTCCAATCATAAGCATTGCCACACCTACGTGAGAAATATATGCACCTGCCGATGAGAACTTGTTCTTAATAATTTTCAAAGCCAGTTCAGCGTTAATAAACAACGAGAACCAAGCTCCGAATGCAAGTAATAAATAGGCTAAATCGTGTACACCAATCCAATAGGAAACAGCTGTTGCAACAACTGTAAGGGAAAGGGGATACAATGATTTCTTCATTACCCCGCCGTAATTGGTTGCTTTCCAACGAATTAGCAATGAGAAACCATTAACAAACATAATCATAATTGCTAGAGGCAAGTGCATCTTGTTATAAAACGAAGGATCAATTGCAATTTTGGGGAGTCCGACTATTTCTGCAATAAGAGGCCAGCTTGTTCCGATGAAAACTATTATAGCACTGGCAAGCACAAAAGCAGAGCCGATTGAAAGAGTAAACTCACGTGATTTTGGTGAGAAATTTTCCTGTTTATTCCCAATGTCCTTACGACGATAGATAACAAACCCATATCCGAGGAGTGCAAACGTTATCATAAACGCTATAAGGAGTATAAAAGCAAATTTACCCGGATCTACAAAAGAATGCACAGAGGTATCGCCTAAAACACCACTACGGGTAAGGAAAGTAGAATACAGCACCAAAAGAAAAGCGGTTACGGCAAGAATAATATTCGTTTTAACTAATCCGCCGGTTTTACGCTGAACAAGCATTGTATGGACAAGTCCAACAGCAACAAGCCAAGGAATTAGCGAGGAATTTTCAACTGGATCCCAACCCCAAAAGCCACCCCAGCCAAGTGTTTCGTATGCCCAGAAACCACCAAGCATGATTCCAAATCCGAGAATAGCTGTTCCATATAATGTCCAAGGAAGGGCAATTTCAATCCAGGATTGATACTCACGTTTTATCATAGCTCCCATTGCAAAAGCAAAGGGGACACTCATAGCAGCAAAACCTGTAAAGAGAATAGGAGGGTGGATAGTAATCCATATATTATGGAGGAGGGGATTGAGTCCACGACCGTTAGGAGGGGCAAAACCATCAGGAATACCATCCTTTGCAAACGTTTCCCATACGAATGAGAATGGGTTTTTAACAACTAAGAGTAAAAATAGAAATACCAGAATGAGGGAGTAGAAAACCATAACCTGTGCCTCCCATCCCCGCCGCTTTAGATACGGAAGGAGTACAACACCTATTAAACACACCCACAGAGTCCAGAGCATGAAACTACCTTCCTGACCTGCATAGCCGGAGGCTACCAGGTACCACGGGGGTAATTCCCTTGAAGAATAACTCCAAACGTATGTATATTCAAAACTATGGCTGATAACGATTGACATGAGCAGGCAAAACGTAATTAGCATCCCCGCAGCAATACCTCGATAGAGATTTCTTGCAATCGGGATAAATTCCGGTCTGCCACGTAATGCAAGGAAATAACTTGTTAAACAGGCAATCGAACCACCAAAAAGCAGGTGTATGAGAATTTGACCAAACATAGTAAAGCCTCTTAATTAATACAGAATGGATAAAACCATAGCACAAAATTACGAACCTGTAGTGAATAAAACACCGTGCTATTTTTATCCGAAATAAATGTGTGTTTGATAATAAAATCAATATTTCTAAAGTTTTCATTTTGTCAAAATGAAAAAGTGTCGTATTTTTGCAGTCTATAAAAGAAAATATATGGCGATCCCGTAGCTCAGTGGTAGAGCATCTGACTTTTAATCAGAGGGCCGATGGTTCGAGACCATCCGGGATCACAGAATTAACATTCTAAGTTTCGTTCGTAATTTCTCAAATTAGTATATCAAGGTTTTTCAATGGCACATCATAAATCAGCCGAAAAGCGCAATCGCCAGTCAATCAAACGCAATCAATACAACCGTGCTAATAAAAGATTAGTAAAGGATGCTGTTAAAGCTGTTCGTACTGCAACTGATGCAGCCGACGCAGAAGCAAAGTTGATTATTGCAACAAGTATTCTTGATAAAGTGACAGCTCGCGGTGTTATGCACAAAAATACTGCATCAAACCGTAAGTCGTCGTTAGCAAGAGCAGTAAATCGTCTTAAAGCAGCTGCTACAGCAACAGCATAAGAAAAATAGTTCGATGCACCCGTAGCTCAACTGGATAGAGCATCTGACTACGAATCAGAAGGTTAGGGGTTCGACTCCCTTCGGGTGTACGAGAAGTAAGCCCTTTGTAAGTAATGTACTTG